>NZ_JJQL01000070.1:0-71077 GCF_000979975.1 Methanosarcina sp. 1.H.A.2.2 | reverse complement strand
GCGTAATGCTCCTGGAAGTTGATACAGACTGGTAAGGTGATGCAATGAAAATAGCCTTCGTATACGATGCTGTATATCCCTGGATCAAAGGGGGTGCAGAAATGCGCATTCATGAACTGGGGATGCGGCTTTCTTCAAAGGGGCACGATGTGCACCTTTTCGGGATTAAATGGTGGGAAGGCGGAGACGTTATTGAATATGAAGGCATGACCCTCCACGGCGTTTGCAAAGCAAGGGAACTCTATGTGGCTGGCAGAAGGTCAATTTCTGAAGCACTTTTATTTTCAGTGAAATTGTTTCCAGCACTAATGAAAGAGAAATTCGACCTTATTGACGTAAGCGTATTTCCCTATTTTTCCTGTTTTACCGTAAAGCTTATCTCAGTTTTAAAAAGTAGTCCTGCAATCTTTACATGGCATGAAGTCTGGGACGACTACTGGTATGAATACATGGGAAAAGCAGGCTTTTTCGGAAAAGTGATCGAAAAAGCGGTTTCTAAAATATCGGATAATAATATAGCGGTTTCGGACTGGACGAAGAAGAGGCTTGAAGCCCTCGGGACCCCTGAAAATAATATAATGGTCATTCCTAATGGGATCGATTTTAAAAGGATTTCCGGGATTGAACCGGAAGGTGGCCTGAATTCTGCAGGACTTGATGAGAAAATTTACGACATAATCTTCGCAGGCAGGCTCATAAAAGAAAAAAATGTTGATGTTTTGATAAAAGCAGTGGCTCTCCTTAAAGCTGATTTTCCAGACATCAGGTGCTGTATTGTTGGGGATGGACCTGAAAAGGCAGCGCTTGTGGAGCTTGCAAGGAAGCTGGAAGTTTCTGAAAACATCAAATTTACAGGCTTTCAGGAGTACGGTGCTCTGATCGGAAAAGTCAAGGCTTCAAAGGTACTCGTGCTGCCTTCTTCAAGGGAAGGTTTCGGGATGGTTGTAATCGAGGCTTTTGCCTGCGGGGTGCCTGTAGTAACAGTAAGGGAGAAGTACAATGCAGCGCAGGGACTTGTTGAAGATGGAGTGGACGGGCTTGTTGTGGAACTGGGGGAAAGGGAGATTGCAAAAGCCGTGGAAAAAATGATTGAGAAGAGCTCAGGGAACAGAAAAGTTTCAGAAGCTGCATTTAACAAAGCTGAAAAATATGATTGGGATGAAGCATTAATGAAACTAGAAAATAGTTATGAGGAACTTGCATGAAAATTGCTATTTTCCATGATTACATCGGAGCAATCGGCGGAGGAGAAAAACTGGTTCTTACCCTTGCAAAGGGACTGGGAGCAGACGTGATTACTACAGATGTAGACATGGATTCCGTAAAAAAAATGGGTTTTGAGGCCGTTAAAATCATAAGCCTTGGGAACACCTTAAAGATGCCACCCTTAAAACAGATAGATGCCTCTTTTAAATTTGCAACCTGTGATTTTTCGAAAAAATATGATTTTTTTGTTTTTTCCGGGAACTGGGCACTCTTTGCAGCGAAAAAACACAAACCAAATCTTTACTACTGTCACACACCAACAAGAGCTTTCTATGATCTTTACGATGTGTACCGTAAAAACCAGTCAATTTTTGTTTCTGTACCATTTATGGTGTGGGTACAGTTGCACAGGAAAGTTTCTGAGTACTACTTATCTCATGTATGTAAGATTGTGACTAACTCCGTAAATACTAAAAATAGAATAAGAAAGTACTTAAATAGGGATTCAGAAGTAATTTATCCTCCGGTTGACACTTCAAGATTTAAATTCAAGGAATATGGAGATTTCTGGCTATCCGTAAATCGGCTGTATCCTGAAAAGAGAGTGGAACTGCAAATTGAAGCTTTCAGAGAAATGCCAGATCAAAAACTGCTTATCGTCGGAGGCTATGCAGCAGGAGATCATGCATCAGGATATGCATCCAGATTAATGACTGGACTTCCAGAAAACGTAATGTTGATTGGCAGTGTTTCAGAGGAAAAACTACTTGAATTATATACCACCTGTAGAGGACATATCACAACGGCAATGGATGAGGATTTTGGGATGACACCTATTGAAGCCATGGCCGCAGGAAAACCTGTAGTGGCAGTCAAAGAAGGCGGATTCCTCGAAAGCATGATAGATGGCAAAACAGGACTGCTGGTTGAAGCAAATGTAGAAAGTATTATAAAGGCAATAAGAATCGTCTCGGAAAATCCGGAAAAATTTAAGGATTCGTGCCTTCAAAGAGCAAAACTTTTTGATACATCAGAATTTATTAGAAAAACGAAAGAGGTAATCAGTAGATGAGCAAAAATTTATGGAAATATCGTCATCTTATAAAAAGACTGGCAATTAGCGATTTCAAGGTACGATATAAAAATTCAGTCCTGGGCTTTTTCTGGTCATTATTAGAACCACTACTGATGCTATTGGTGTTATATGTGGTATTTGTAGATGTATTTCCAAGTACTCAGAAAAACTACCATTTATTCCTTCTTCTTGGCATTGCTCTGTGGGATTTTTTTACAAAAGGTACTTCAATGGGCCTGCAAGCCATAATCAGCAAACCTGGCATGGTAAGACAGGTCTATATCCCAAGAGAGATATTGATATTTAGTTCATCTCTTACCGCTCTTATGATGGCAGTGCTTGAAATTGGGGTATTTGGTATTTTCATGGTAATTTCAGGGGTGGTGCCAACATCAACTGCTATTTATTTCCCCATTATATTCATGATCATATTTATACTCGTATTTGGTACATCCCTTGCATTAGGCGCACTCAATACATACTATAGGGATGTCCAGTACATCTGGGCAGTCATTCTTCAGGCTGGTTTTTTTGCAAGTGGCGTTTTCTTTGACTTCTCAACTTACGAGAGTGATATTAAAGGATTGTTACTTTTGAATCCAATGGCAAGAATAATCTTAATATCTAGAGAGTCGTTGCTGTATAATACAGCCGTATCTTCCTGGGATCTTGTCTTCTGCTTTGCTTCATCCCTTGTGATGTTACTTGTTGGGTATCTTATCTTTATGAAGCTTGAGCCTGGATTTGCAGAGGAGGTTTAATTATAATGGACATTATCGAAGCAAGAAACGTATGGAAAAACTACAAGATCCCGCACGAAAAAAGAAATACGTTATTTGAATCATTATATGGGCTGATGGATAGTAAAATGGGATATGAATCATTCACTGCATTAAAAGATATAAATTTCACAGTCAAAAAAGGAGAGTGGCTTGGAGTCATAGGCCATAATGGAAGTGGGAAAAGCACTCTTCTAAAGGTCATAGCAAATACGATTCGTCCTACAAAAGGCAAAATAACGGTAAACGGCAAAATAACTTCATTTTTGGAGTTAGGAATAGGTTTTCAACCGGATTTAACCGCAAAAGAAAACATAAAAATTTATGGCGCCATAATGGGACTCTCAGACACTGAGATAGAGGACCGAATAGATGGTATTCTTGAATTTGGAGGATTAACCCGTTTCAAGGATACAAAAATCAAGAACTTTTCCAGTGGAATGATTGTAAGGCTGGCGTTCTCAACTGCAGTTCAAATCGAACCGGAAATTCTTCTTCTGGATGAAGTTCTTGCAGTAGGCGACCTCGATTTTCAGAAAAAATGTTTTGAAGTTTTCGACAGATATAGGGAAATGGACAAAACGGTTGTTTATGTCAGCCATGATTTGAGTACAGTACAGCGTTTTTGTGATAAGGTGCTTCTATTGAATCATGGAGAACAGATTGGAATCGGAACTGCAGAAGAAATGATAAGTATATATCAATCTATCGCATAAACATCCTGAGAATTTACAATCAAAAGAAGATATTCCGGAATTTTCCAGTATGATGAATAAATGGTAATTATTCAGCATACAAAAACCAGTTTATTGAGAGTGATTTTGACGACACAGAGAGATATGATTACTACTGATGATAAATAGAGAAACGCAATCAATAGCCAACTATTAGATGAAATTGCGTGCGGCCGCCCCACCCTAAACAGGCGGCCTGACAATTACCTCCAGTAATAATTTAATTCATTCTTTTTCTATTTAAAGGCATTATATACTTTTTTTACATATTTTTGCCCTGAAATTGAATTGTCGGACAGCCTGAAGGTCGAGGTATTCGTGACCTTCTGTACTCCCGAAATAATAAATTTAAGGATTACATGGAATGACTGGTTTACGTGCTATTCCGTATCCTCCCAATATTAAGAATATTAATTCCCAAGGATAATGATATCGAGATTGCACTTCAAGGAAACTGTGAAGTAGCACAAAAATAAAAAAGATCATGAAAAGAAACTGAATTCCAATGTTAAGATTTGTGCTCTTTAATTTATAGCAACCCAATAAACTAAAAAATAATATCCCAAAATAGAAGAATTGGGAGACTGCAAGCATTAGCAATTGATTATGGAGTATAAAAACAGTTGATTTGGTTGTATCCATATTCTGGATACTCCAATAAGTTCCAAATGATTCGTCGCCCCACATTATATTAAATTTTTCGAATATTAGTTTAGTAAATCCTCCGGGATTTTCAGTTATACGAGATAAACCAGTCTGAAAAGCAATTTTTTTCGCTTCTTCTGGACTATAATCGTTCCATATTTGACTGTCAACCGGATTCCACTGCCCTTTGTACTCAGGATTTGTGCCCACAAGCAATGAATGTTGTATTCCTGTACTCGGGTCAGAAGGGGTATCAACGAGTAAACCTAGACCAGTCACAAAGATCCAAACAATAACAAAACCAGATATTAAAAAAAGAGATGATTTGACCTTTTTTTTAAAAGATTCTTCTTGAACAAATAGTAACGTCATAAAGCCTGTGGCAACAACGATTAGAGATAGAAAACGAACGGTATAAGCTAATCCAAAGACAACGCCCGCTAAAAAAATATTTGTATATGCATTATCTGGTGTCACTTTAATAGCTCCGATAAACAGAGCTATTCCGAGAAAAAGAACAAAAATAAACAAATGCTCTGAAGCCAGGACACTGCTATACATAATTTGAGCAGGCCAGATTAAATATAGTACCGCAGTTATCCTTGCAATACATTCATCAAATAAATGTCCCGCAATCAAATAAAGCAGAATTCCTGTCAATGCACTAAGAAAAACGTTTAGTAATTTTGCTACAAAAAGATTTACACCAAAAATTTTATAAATGATTCCCAGCACAAAAGAATATCCAAAGCCTCTCCCATCATAATCTATAGATAATAAATGGGCTGGAAACTGTTCGGAAATGAGTATTCCAAAATTATTATAGACTTCAAAATCTGAAAAAGGTATGGTTGGTACTGCTAGTATCCAAATTAAACGCAGTAAAATAATTACAAAGACGCTAATAATCAAAAAATGCTTTGTTGATCCCTTTTGAATAAAACTGTCAGTATCAGAGAGAATATAATAAAAACAACAGCCTATGAACCCAAAAACAAATATCCAATATTTGGGGATGTTAATTAAATAATAGTTTTGAATAGACAAAATTGAACTAATAAAAAAAACATATCCGATAATGTAAACAAGAACGTGGTCAATTCGATATGTTGACCACGTATTATTGATTTTCATTTATAGCTCCTAAATATTGATTTTGACTTATAGCTTCTAAATATTGATTTGTAATCTGTTCCTGGCAAGTAATTACAAAAATTTGAAATAATCTATCTTACACACTTGCCACAGATGTCCTTTCAGTCATCACCACTTTTCATGCCATCGTTTTTTCTGAAAACTGTCCTGGTTACTCAAACATGTGTTTTTGAAATATCCCACAAATTTCTATTTTTTGCTTTCGTTGAAAATTTCCAGAACCCATTTTCCGGGCTTTAGTTGAGATGATAACTGCATATTTTAGAAAAATCTTCAAAAACGATAACAAGAGAAATGTTATCTTTTTGAAGACATCTGCTGAAGGTCGGATCTTATATCGGCAGCAAATACTTTCCAAAACATATAAGTTTTTGATTCCAACTTTTAGATTGGATACCTGAAATTATATTTACAGTGCATTATTTTTCACATACACCTCTAAATACAATTTTTCATATTTTCGGACCATAGCATCGAGATTATATTCTTGATTGACTCTTTTGATTCCCATTTTCCCTGAAACATTCCATTTATCGTTATTAGTGTAAAAATCAATCATTGATTTTTTGAGAATTTCAAGGTTTGGCAAATTTTCATTCATCTTATAGTCAAACACATTTGAAATATTTAGATTAGTAATATCACCATAAGCATTAGGAATTATAATCCCAATGTCACTGTTCTTGATAACTTCGCGCGCACTTCCAACGTCTGTCAGGATCAAGGGAAGACCATAATGCATGGCCTCCATTACGGAAATACTCCAACCCTCTATCAGCGAAGGTAGCAAAAAAGCATTTGCTATCTGATAAAGACAATGCATATCCTCATCAGAAACGAATTTAAGTTGAATGATATTTGATTGAAGACCATATTCGCGGATTTTCTTTTCAATAGCCTTATAATAATCCTCCTCAAGAACAGGACCCACAAAAATAATCTTCATATTTGCATAGCTATTTATGAGATCTTTCATCGCACTGATTACGTTAATATGTGATTTCAAACCCGAATAGCCTGCAACGACAAGAAACACATAGTCGTTTTCCAGAAGACCAAGTCTGGCCCTCATCTCCTGAATCTTCGACTCAGGTGTGGAATAAGTCTTAAAATTAACACCATTAGGAATTACATTGATTTTATCAGGATCTATCTTGAAATAATGTCTTGAATACTTCTTAACGTTTTTTGAAACCGCGATATAAGACGAGATGTACTTGTTTTCATTTAAATATGCAGAGATTTCATGCTCCTGAAACCAGACATAATTATTATGTATTGTTGAGACTACAGGAATGTTCATTCTCTTTGCAGTCTCCAGCCCGAAATTGGAATAATGCGTGTTTATTATATCTATATTATAATTTTTAAGAATCTCAGCAAATTTCTCCTTGCTGTTATTGATAGAAATTACAGAGACTCCCTCACTAAGGCACTTATCTGAAATGTATCCTCCGGCTTGCACATAGGCAACATAAACATTGAATTTATTTCTATCAAGATTTGTTGATAAATCATATACTACTTGCTCCAGCCCACCCTTATTGAGACTTGGAGCCAAGAGCAATATATTTAATTTCCTGTGAATGTAAATTTCAGGCAGTTTTTTATCATAAGTGGCTCTCGTGTTTCGATAGAATATAGAGTCATTTGCCAGTTTAAGGATTATCTTCAGATTGGTGCCGCTGAAATCAGGGATATAGAAAATCTTTTCGTTATGATCATGGTGTAAGATATTAAAGGATTCAAGTTTAAAGCAAAGAACCCAGTCAAAAGCCTTTATTGTACTTTCATCAACCGTAGTCTCATCAATATCCTGATCGATGACAAGTATTTTATAAATTTTTGGGTTTTCAGATATAATTTGCAGCGCGGAGTTTACTTCGGAGAGTTTACAAAAGAGTAGGCCTTTTTCAGAAATACTTTCAATGTCCTGAAGACTTTCCAAGATAAAATTACCTTCTGCTTTATAGTAGCGGCTCATATTCTCAAATTCAGCAGAGGAACCTGCAAATAAGATCTCAAATGGTTTTTTATAAAATGCTCTTCTTTCCTTATCATATTCCATAAGGTCATTTACCCGCTCATAAATACCCAGTTCTTCAGCCTTTGCATTTAATGTATTATCATGGACACGATATCGATAAAGAATGTCCTCACTGCCTAGATGTTGAATATTGAATAAACTGTTAATTCGCATCCAATAATCATAATCTTCGCATCCAAAGGTGAAAGGGTCGTAATCTCCAATAACCTTACCAACCAGACCTCTGTACATAAAACAAGCGCCAATAAAATTATCCTTTTCTTCGTTGAGATGCTCGGTAGTCTCTGGAAGATGAATAAAACTGGACCCCTGAGGTTTTTGATTTTGAACCCTAAAATTGCTATCTGTTAAAGGTTCTCCTCGATCATCAATGATTTCATAATCGCAATAAACCATGTCAGCATCAGTATTACTCTTTAAAAAATTAACCTGCACTTCCAGCTGCTTTGAATCCATGATATTGTCAGCTGATGTCCATGTAAAGAACTCCCCTTTTGCATAAAAAAATCCATTGTTAAGGGCCTTAGGCAATTTTTGGTTTTGCTGGGACAATACCCTAATTTTTGGGTTGTCTACATATTTATTCAGAACTCTTTCCACACCATCCCTAGAACCATCATTAACAATAATCAATTCAAAATTCTGGTATGTCTGGTTTAGAACGCTCTGAATTGACTCATCCAGAAGATCTGCCTGATTGTAAACAGGCAAGATCACACTTACCTTACCCTGTTCCTGACCAAAATACAATGAACTGTTAATGTACCCTCTTTCCATGGCTTCATTATTGTCAAGTTTATCACATCTTATTTCGGTAATCAATTGATCAAATTCTTTTGCCCTTGCATCCCAAGTATTTTCTTTTGCCTCTTTAGATAACAACTTCAAATATTCATGGTTGCCTATTAATTGCAAAGCCTGGTCAACTTTGTTAATAAAGTCCTCTTTATCCTTCCCAATCAGGACAGAACGATATTTACGGCATTCCCTTATATTTGTGGAGACTATTGGCTTTTCAAGTGCCATATATTCAAAAAGTTTTATAGGATTCGTCGATTCCGTAATCTCATTTAAAACAAATGGAATCGTTGCAACATCAAAGAATTTTGCGTATTCGGGAAGTATAGAGTAATCTTTTGACCCTAAATAATGAATATTTGAATGTTTATTTAGCTCCGCTTTTTTTATGGATTCGTCATAAATCATACCAATAAGTACGATTTCATACTGAGGCCGCGATTCAGCTAATTTCTCAATTAGATCAAAATCAAACCATATTGAAAGAGCGCCATAGTATCCGATAATGGGTTTTTGTAAATCAACAATATTTTTTAAGTCTTTTGGAATCGGGATAGAAGCCGATAGATTACCAAAATGGTTATAATCTACTCCATTTGGAATCAGGTGAATGTCCTTTTCACCCTGATTTGCAACATTATCCACAAGTTTATCTGCAGTTGCAGCAAAAATATCGGCTGATTTCAGCATGTACTGGTGCCTGTGGAGAATGTCATCAAGTAATATTGGGCCAATAATATCCTGACTGATCTCATCAATATAATCATAGATAACCAGGCCTCCTTTTCTTTTAATATCCTTTATATCTGAAATCATGACATTTGGATTTGTACATGAAAGTAACAGAATGAGTTCTGATAAAGAACTGACCAGTAAATCATACTTGTTTGTTAAATAAAGACTTTCTTGGATCTTCTGAAACCCATCGACCTTATCTAGCTTATTGTCCCCGACCGAATAGAAGAATAAATATCCAAGCTTGGAGAAAGCAAGAGCAAGTTGCTGAGGACGTTGAAATAAAGGAATATTCCAGTCAACCGTAGGGGGATAAACAATAATTCCTTTTATTTTCCCTTTATGTTCTCCCAGAATTTTCTCAAGCTCCCTTTCATATGGCGAGGTCTCTGATATATTCTGAGGCTTTTCAGCCGCTCCTACAAATTTGTTGAGAGAGGAAGATAAAAATCTGGTAATTGGAGAGTTTATTTCAAAATACTTGCCATAATACTGGCTAAATCTCCAGGAAAGGGAATTTTCACGATCCTGGAGAACTCTAGATAAACTATCTATAGAGAAATCTTTGTTACTTATATCCAGCTTTAATTTTTCATTAGTAGATTTCAACGTTGAAGCTTCGTTATTTATTCTATTGACTTCCAGTCTCAAATCTTCAATAGTTTTTTGCAAGTTGAGAATCTCATCGTCCTTATTGAGAATCTCATGATCCTTAATCTCTATCTGAGATTTGTAGTCTCTATTTAAGTTATATAATAAAGTCTGATTACTGAGCTCGTCTGATAAAATCTTATTATTGAGGTCATTTATCTTTGAAGAAAGCTCAGAGATCTGGCTCATATATATTTTTATAGAATGATTAGAAGCAGAATGATCGAAAGAATAGGTAGCTCTTTCGACATTCGATTCAATTTTAATCACATTATTCAGGAGATCTTCCGAAATTATTGAAACATTACCTGCTTTTGGTCTGGCAATTAATGCGATTAAATAGTTTTGTTCCCTTGGGAGAAGCTGTTGATCTATATCCTGATATTTTGTTCCTATTTCGGGGTTAACATAAGTAAACTGATCATAAGAAAAATGCTTTCCTATATGTTGCTCCTCAATAACTTCAAGACCTGCAGCTTCTGCAAGATGTTTCATAGAGTCGCGAAGCAGTTCCCTCCCCCATATCCATTCACCTTTTTCCATTGCCTGCTGGCGGAATAGTAAATAAGGGATACTTTTTGCATTTGGCACGAGGACAAGAACATATTTTCTGGCAACCTGTCCCATTCTCTTTAAAGTTTCGATAACATCCCAGGCATCAAAATGCTCAAGTACTCCGGAATTCCAGACAACATCATGAGGTTCGACCAGGTCGGCAGATAGGTCGAACATGTTTGCATGAATATAATTTCCTACAAGATTATTTTGTTCATAATGCTCTTTTGCTTTTTCCAGAGCTACTTTACTGAAATCAATAAGTGTGGTATGAAAACCTTTACCTGCAAGATATCCAGACAAATGCCCGCTTCCACACCCAACTTCAAGCAAGGACGCACCAGGCTCAATCCCCAAACCTAAAAATAATTGTTCAATCTCTTGACCTAATTTGATTTCCGCAATATTTGCAGTTTCAGAGTAAGTTTCTGCTACATTATCCCATAATTGGGGGGATTGAGAATTAATCAATGTGTCATCATTTCTTTTCATAGTATCAAAATTTAGAGATTTATTTGCGTAGATTACTAGCAATTGATAGCCATACCAAAAAACAGATGATCGGGTATCCAGGATTTTAGAATAAATTTTTTGGAAGGATTCGGTTTTATCGGGGAAAAAATATTCACTCAAAGAAATCTCATGATCCTTAATGCGATTTTCTTCCCTATATGGCACAAGAGCGATGTATATATCTTTTGTGTGAGCTAAATGTTCCTGAAAGTATGGTTTCGGATCTGCAAAATGTTCAAGACAATTCGAACAAACAATTACGGAGAATTCTTCGTTCAACTCTGACAAACTTCCGGATACAAAACTGAGATTCTTGTATTCATTTTTTGCTTTTTCAATAGCGTTCTCTGAAATATCCAGTCCTTTAACTTTAGCATTAGGGAATTTGTTTTGTAAAAGGTTAACTCCCTGACCTAAAGCACATCCCCAATCAAGAATAGTGATTTCCGGATTATCAATATATTTTTTGATACTTACAGGCAAATTTTCAATAATCAACTGCATAAAATATTCGGTTTGTTCTCTTCCTTTGTTTATTTCCCATTTAATTTTAAAATATTCTTCCCACCATTCTTTGGAGTTTATCTCAGCAAACACAATATCACTCACTCTTTAAGAATTAACAATTAAAATGCCCGATTTGTTTAATGTTCCAATTTTTGAATTATCAACTTAATCATCTTTTCCGACTTTCGACCCCAGGTGTTTTCTTCTGTAATCTTAAAAACTTCTTCAATATTCACATTTTTAGTGAGAGAAACAGGAACAAACTGCAGGAATTCATCTAAATTATTTGCGACATATATTGCGTGATCAAACTGTTTTACTTCAGGTAAATTGGTCGAAATTACATTTTTTCCACTTGAAATATATTCATAAAATTTGAGAGGATTCGAACTCAATGTTAACTCATTAATTTTAAAAGGAATTATACAAACGTCAAAAGCTTTAATGTAATTCGGAAGTATTTCATAAGGCTTCATCCCAAGTATAAATATATTTGGATATTGCTTTAAGGAATCAATTTCGTTTTTTACACTGGGAAATTCCGGCCCAACCAGTACAACAGAAAGATCCGGATATTTTTGGCTAATTGCTTTTATAATGTCAAAATCGACCCAGTCACTGAGAGCACCGATATACCCTACAATCGGTGTTTTTATGTGTGCTATATCTTCAGGAATTGGGATATCTGTCATTGCCTTCTTGAAATGATCCACATCAACCCCATTACCAATCAGATACACATCATTCTTTCTAGTCTTCAGGATATTATTATGTAAATATGAAGAAGCTACGAAAACGAGATTTGCTTTCTCGATTAAGTTATCCAGATACTTTTTCATCCAGGATGGAACATTAGAGAATGCAAGTTTATCATCAATATAATCCAAAACAACCATTTTTTCCTGTAGCTTCCCTATTAAAGTCGAATATCTGGGCTCATAGTAGAAAAGAACCGGCTCTTTTATATTCTTCTGTTTTAAAATGAAACGAAGCCAGAAAGAGATTAAAGAATCATTAATCCACCTTAAATTCTCTGATCTGTCTATCAAGGGAATCGATGGTAACGAAACAATCTCTATATTTAGATGTCTTCTTGTGAACAACCGCTTAGGCTGCGTAAGTAAAACAGGAATTGACGTGGGTTCAATAAATAGAATTCTCCAGTTAGAAGGGAATCTTGTAAATAATTGCTGATGCCTCTGCCAGAGTGCGTCCCAGAAAATATCAGAGAAACAGACAATATCCAATGGGACGCTCTCTGCTGAAGACTCCATTATTCGGTCCTCAGAGTATCAATAATTTTTTCTGCAGCCCTTCCATCCCCAAAAGGATTGATCCAGGTCCTTTTTTCGCTCATCATATTGATAGCTGATTGGATAATACGATCCGGTTCAACACCTGCCAGGACATTAGAGCCGACTTCCAGTGTTTCAGGTCTTTCGGTATTATCTCTCAGTGTTACACAGGGTGTCCCCAGAATGCAGGTTTCTTCCTGAACTCCGCCTGAATCAGTAAATACAAGTCTGGCATTCGCTTCAAGCTGCAGGAACTCCAGAAAACCTACAGGCTTTATAGGCCTGATCCCTTCCAATGAAAAACCGAATTCCTTGATTCTTTTTTCTGTTCTCGGGTGTATAGGGAAAACAACAGGTAGAGAATATTCTTTTTGAATCGTGGAAATACCTTTCAATAATTTGCCCAATTGTTCCCGATTATCGACGTTCTCAGCCCTATGGGAAGTGAGAAGGAAGTATTCTTTTGACTTCAAGTTCAAATCATTCAAAACATCTACATTCTTGTTAGAAATCTCTAAATTTTGCAAAACAGCGTCAACAATTGTATTACCAGTTACAAATATTTTGCTTTCTTCTATACCCTCTTTCAGCAGATTTTGCTTTGAAAGCTCAGTGGGTGCAAAGAGATAATCCGAAACATGATCTGCTACAACTCGATTTATTTCTTCGGGCATGCTGCGGTCATAACTTCTAAGGCCAGCTTCCACATGCCCTACTTTTATATGTACTTTAGAAGCAGCAAGAGTGCCGGCAAGTACAGTATTTGTATCACCCTGAACTAAAACCACGTCTGGCTTTTCTTCAATAATGACTTTCTCGATACCCTCCATGATTTTACCTGTTTGCTCTGCATGGCTTCCGGAACCTACATCGAGATTATAGGCTGGTTTCGGCAACTCAAGATCATCGAAGAAAGCCCTATCCATCTCATAGGAGTAGTGTTGGCCAGTGTGCAGAACGAAATAATCAAGGTTCCTTTTTTCACATTCTCTTATCAGAGGAGACATTTTAATAATTTCTGGTCTTGTGCCTAAGATTATTGAAAGCTTCATTTTAAGGTCTCCATTTAAAGAATAATATTGGACTAAAATTGATTTTATCAAAGTTTGGACTTTTAAGAGCTTATGTACGAGATCTCAAACTCATTAAATTGATTTAATGGTATGTATTTTACAACTCAAATCCCGATCTGGAGAGATCTCTACACGCAAAATATTTATTTTAAGTGAACTCATGAGTATATTTTTAACCAATGTATAATGACAAATATGACAAGTTCTACTCAAAAAATTAACATAAAACTAATAATTTTTTAATAATCATAGAAACATGTGTATAATCCTTTCTACGACAAACAATATAAATATTGATTTATAGCGGTACTTGTAATTTGATAATCTAGAAGTAATTCAAACAGCCAGGAGTAGGCTGTGTGTCGATTTTTCATTACAATCACAGATTTCAAGAAGTAAATGAATAGGATATCCCACATCCGAAGAACCAAATTTTATACAATAGGCAAAAATTGACTTTGAATTTACAGCAAATTCGTGACACTGCCGAAAATAGACTACATAGAGTGAATATGCCCATAAAAATCAAAGTATTAATTGTTTGCGTATTGAATTAAGCAGACATCACAATAAAAAGTATGAATTGGCGGAAAGCCGTGAACGTAACAATTATATCACTAAGATAACAAGGTGTTGGATTAAATAAGAGAATATTAAAAAATCAAACGAAAGTTAAAGGACTATTTTTACGCACTCTCTCCTTTAAGAAGTAGTAAAAAAGATGGAACTATTGAAAAAATCAAAAAATACAATGAAGTGGTCGCTATGAATAAAAACATGAGGCATCTGGAGTCAAAACCATCAACTTATAGTTCAAGATTTAAAATCATTTCACTTATCGCTGTAATAGCAGTTGCTTTTCTCATGCGCATGCTCTCCTATGCTTCACTCACTGCAGACGGTGGCATAACCTTTACGGGATTTGATGAGTTTTATCATATGCGGCGCATTCTATATACAACCTCCAGTTTCCCTAATTTTCTTAACTTTGATACCTATCTTAACTATCCTTATGGTTTTGAGATTGGGTGGCCGCCATTCTTTGACCTGTTAGGCGCCATGCTTGCAATAATTCTGGGAGGAGGACAGCCTGACACACATACTGTCGAATTTGCAGGGGCTCTTTTACCGGTACTGCTCGGAGTCCTTACAGTAATTCCGGTTTATGTGGTAGCGGCTTCAGTCTTTGACAAAAAAATAGGGCTTCTTGGAGCTTTAATTTTTGCGGTTATACCTGCCCATGTATACACATCCCGTTTTGGGGCAGTTGACCATCACGTAGCTGAAGTACTCCTCTCAACGGCAGCCTATGCATTTTTCATACTTGCCATAAAGCTAGCAGGGGAGAGAAAACTTTCATTAAGTTCACTCAAAAACATATCCTCGGATAAGAAACTCATAAATCCCCTGCTTCTTGCAGCGGCTTCAGGACTCTTTTTTTCACTCCTTATCTTTACATGGGTAGGAGCTCCTGCCCTTATCGGCTTTGTTGTCCTTTATGCATTGGTTCAGGCAACACTCGATCTTAAAGCAGGGAAAGAGTCAGATTACCTCTTCATGTGCTCGACTGCAGCTCTGTTTGCAACACTCTTGTTTACCATCCCTCTCTCAGCAGGAGCAGCCCGTCAGGGGCTTGAGATGAGTGCAATGTATCTTTCCTGGTTCCAGGTTGTCTTTGTACTGATCCTGCTCACCGGAATATTCCTTTTATGGGGTTTTTCAGCATATATCGCAAAGAAGGGAATGGACTGGAAGTACTATCCTGGCGTGTTAATACTCGTATTCGGCGCAGGGCTTCTTTTCCTCCGGATATTTTCCGTCGAATACTACGCTTTCATTATTGAAGGACTGAGGTTCTTTTCTGGAAAAGGTGAATATATAGGCACAGTTGTAGAAGCAGTGCCCCTCTTTTTGACTTCACAGGGAAAACTTACTTTCGCCCCGACATTAGGAAGTTTTGGGCTTTCCTTCCTGGCGGCACTGGCAGGATTTTTCCTGTTCGGCCTTGAGTTGAAGGGCGAAAAGTTAAAGCCAGAAGGAGTATTTTTCCTTGTATGGACACTTTTTTATGCATACCTCACCTTTTCCCAGAGGCGGTTTTCCTATCTTTTTGCGGTAAATATCTCAATCCTTACCGCATATATTCTCTGGATTTTGCTGGAATCCCTTGATTTCGGAAAAGAAGTAAATAAGCTGGCAAAATCCGGAAAGGTAACGGAGAATGATCTGGAATCTGCCTTTCAAACGGGTAAAAGGTCAGTATCAAAAACGAACTCAAAATCAAAAACCAGACATGCAGCAGAGTCAAAGATTACGGATGCCGGACCTGACTACTTCAAACTTGCTTCAGGGATGGCACTGATAGGCCTGATCTTTGTGCCCTCCGTATGGTTAGGTGCTACTTTTGCAAAGGATGCAGTCTCAATTGATCCTGAATGGCAGGACTCCCTCGAATGGCTTGAAGCCTCAACACCTGCAACTTCTTATTATCTTGAGCCTTCAGAAACCCCTGAGTACGGGGTTCTTAGCTGGTGGGACTACGGAAACTGGATTGTATATGTGGGAAAACGGCCTGCAGTCTCCAATAACTTCCAGACAGGTATAGAAGATTCTGCACGCTTCTTTATAACGGATTCCGAAAAGGAAGCAAAAACAATAATTGAAAAACTCAATGTAAAATACGTAATAACTGACACACTGATGGCAGAAGGTAAGTTTAGTGCTATTACCAAAATAGCAGGAAAAAATATCGGAGACTATTACGAAGTCAAAACCGCGAAAGAAAATACAGGCCTCAAAACCGTTGCAACTCCTAAACATGCTCTCCTGCAAACCCAGGTATATAAGCTACATAAACTTGATGGAACCTCCCTGGGGAATTACAGGCTGATCCATGAAAGTACTATAAATTCCACAGAGAATAAGAATAGTAAAGAAAATACTGTAAAGGTATTCGAATATGTCAAGGGAGCCACGATTTCAGGCACTGCAAGCCCTAACCAGTCCGTGATGGCAACACTTGAGCTCAGCTCAAATACAGGCAGGAAATTCACATATCAGAAAGGTGACTTGGCAGATGAGAACGGTATATTTGAGATAACCGTGCCCTATTCGACCGAAAACACAGGAAAAGGAGTTCATGCAACCTCTGTTTATTCACTGACCACAGGAAAAAACTCAACTATTGCAGGAATTCAGGTAACTGAGAGCGACATTTTGAACGGAAATAGAATAGAGTCAAACTTTCCCTTTACTGAAGCAGAAAACGTATAATAAGCGTTAGAAGTGAAAAATCGGGAAATCAAAGTTGCGGCGGCACACCCCGCAGCAAGCTAGCGGGGTATTCGACTGAAATAAAAAAGAAATCTGAAAAAAAATGAAGGAGAGAAAAAAATCCCTCCTTCTTTTCTCTTTTAGAAAATTCAATGGTGGCGGTTCTACTGAAAACGCCTGCCTTTTTTCCGATAGCTTATTCTCCTGTACTTTCAACTCCGACGGCACTCAGGAATCTCTTGACGACTGCTTCGTTAACGAGCCTTAAGAGTGTCTGCCGGTCTTTTGTGGCACTGAAAACTCCGAGAGGTATCTGGGCACCTGCTGCATTTGCATGCCCTCCCGCGTCTTCTCCGAAGGCCTGGCGCATAATCTCTCCAAGGTTGACCCTGATATCATTGCTGCGGCCCGATATATAGATGCGGTCATCGGTGACCCCAAAGACAACAGTTGTGGAGATTCCTTCAAGGCTCAGGAGGTAATCCGCAGCCTGAGGAAGAGTATCCCTATCCCGTATGTTCCCGACATTTGAGAGAAGGTAACTCCCGAGTACCTGCCGGTTCCGGATAGCTTCCCCGAGCACTTCAAGGGTTTCAATAGCCATTGAAGGCTGCTCGAGCTGATCCAGGATCCCGTGATTTGAAAGGGGATAGAGGTACGAAGCAGCTGAGAGGTCTGCAGGGTCGGTTTTCCTCTTGAAGTCCTGCGTGTCAGTCCTGATTCCGTAAAGTAGAGCCGTTGCCAGGGTCTTCGATATATTGATATTTAGCTGCTGCAGGTACTTTGTCATGATAGTGGCTGTTGCCCCAAAGTTGGGCCGGATGTCTATATATTCAGCCTTTATCTCGGTTTCTCCGGGTGGGTGATGGTCTATCACAATGCCTACATATGAATTCAGAGGAACCATATTATTAACACCGGGGAGTGAGCAGTCTATCAGGGCAATTTCGTCAAAGTTATCAGGGTCGTGATCTTCCATCTTGCTGAGGTCAATCCCGAGAAGGTTTACGAAAGCCTTGTTTTCCTGATGCCCTATCCTTCCGTGGTAGAGGATATTTGCTTCAACCCCAAGGCTTTTTGCGATTTCCTTTAATGCAAGCCCGCTGGATATCGCATCCGGGTCAGGATTATCGTGGATTACGATAGCAAGTTTTTTATCCCTTATTCCTTTCAGCCACCTGGCGAGCCTGTTGCCCCTGTGGACAGACTCAGCTCTCTCAAGGGAACGGGAAAGGGAGCTTGCGACCAGCTTGGAGGGCATAAAAACGTAATCAGACCCCAGATCTTCCATCTTTTCTTTATTGATGATATCCGAGGCACGGGAAAATATCTGGATATCCGGGTTTACGATTTTCTTAAAGTTTTCAATTCCTTTCCTGTTTGCCTCATTGTTGGAACTCAGGAAGAGTATTGCAACGACATTTTTAAGATCAATATTATTAATGAGCTCAGGGTCAGAGATATCTCCGAGAATAGTTTCAAAGCCTTCTTCTCTGAGAGTCTCAACCTTAGCTTCGTCGTTATCTACAATGACTACAAGCTTATTGCTTTCCCTGAGCTCTTTTGCAAGCGCAAAACCAATACTACCGCTGCCCAGGATAAGATACCTGGATTTAACTGTGCTCTTAAGGCTGCTATCCGCATCTTTTGAAGAATTTGACAAAAGTCATCCTCCTATTCTTATGTAAGTCCAGACACGTGCAAAGGAAAGCAAACATTTAATCAGATTCCTGCCTGCTTACAATTTTTTACTTTTTTCTCTATTTAAATCTCAATAAAGGAATAAGGTAAAAACATTACATTGTTAGACATAAGGCTATTTAAGATTATTTCAATACTGAATCTGCTTTATAATATAATATTAAATCAGATTCATCTTCGTTTTTACAATTTAAATGCAATATTAACATGTAATTCTCAAATATGCTAACTTTAGCTATTAACTCCTCTTACTTTACATTTGTCACTATTTATGAAGTTACTTATTACGGAATTAACATTCCAGGCAACAAACTTGCCTTAATTTCCATTATAAACCTGTTTCTTACGGCATAGCCCGGATTCTTACGACATAGCCTGGGTTCTTAAGGTTTTAACCTGAATTCTGCCGGTATACATGTTATATTGGAATATAGCGTATATAGTTAATGACACTAGATGAGTTTTCCTCAGTAGAAATAATCTCAGTATAAAAGCAGCAAATAAGTTCAGATTATATCGATAGTTCAAATTATATCGATAGTTCAGATTATATGGATAATTCAGGACCGGCATTAAATACTTTCCAGTTCCATAAAAATAGGTCTTTTATTATTAAGCAGTTGATATTTTGATGCTCTATTTTTTGAGCGCGACTGAAGATTGCATTTTAAATTACTGGAAGCCACTCCGGCTCAAACAGCGCTTTGCTCGGGACAGAGAAACTGAAAGATAGTATTCAGGTTGCCCTGTAATAATATCAACCGATTAGCAACGAGCCACGTAAAAATCCCATGTCCATAAAAACACCGTGCGCCATGAAAACACAGAAATCCGTGAAAACACCCGGTTCTATTGGAATACGGAATTTCGTAAAAAGATAAGTGAATTAAATAGAATTATACAGATTATTGAATAACCTCAATAAAAATATTGAATAACCTCAATAAAAAAAGACATGCAGGCTATTAGCATGAAGTATATCAGTTCTTTACGGATGAAGGCGATCGATGCCAACTGTTTATATTTGGGACTGTTCCCGCTTCAGTTAATGGAAAATGCGGGCGCGGCTATTGCACAGAATGTAAAGGAAAAGCTTGGCAGCGGAAAGGTACTGTTTGTGGCAGGCAGGGGAAATAACGGAGGCGATGCTTTTGTTGCTGCCAGGCACCTTGCCGGCATTCCCGGATACAATGTAAGGATGATTCTGCTCGGAAAAGACAGGGATATAGGGACTGAAGAAGCATTTCACAATTTCTCCCTGTTGAGGTTCAGCAGGGTTCAGACACTTGAGATCAGAGATTCAAGCCAACTTGCAGCCTCGGGATGGTTTTCAGAAGCCGACATACTGGTGGATGCCATCTTTGGCACAGGCATTAAGGGAAACATAAAGGAGCTCGAATCAACTGCAATTGACCTTATAAACAGCGAAGGAAAAGCCGGAAAAACCGTAATTGCCGTAGATATCCCTTCCGGGCTTGACCCTGATGGGGGAGGCTTTGAAAAAGCCGTATACGCAGACCTTACAGTAACCTTCCACCGCATGAAAACAGGGCTCCTGGGTGAGCAGGCAAAAAAGTATACAGGCACGGTAAAGGTTGCAGATATCGGAGTCTGCGCGGATGCTGAACACTATGTAGGTCCCGGTGATCTGCAGATGCTTCAGAAAAGGACACCTGAAGCGCATAAAGGAAATGCCGGAAGGGTCCTTATCATAGGGGGCGGACCTTACTCCGGAGCTCCGGCGCTTGCAGCGCTTGCAGCCCTCAGGGCAGGAGCAGACCTGGTAACAGCAGCAGTGCCTGAATCTGTAGCCGGGATTGTAGCTTCTTACTCTCCTGACCTCATTGTCCGAAAACTTTCCTCAAGCGTGCTCTGCCCCGAAGACCTGTCCATCCTCCCTGACCTTATCAATTCTCATGATGTGGTTGTAATGGGGATGGGGCTTGGGAGAGCAGCAGAGACCCTTGAAGCTGTCAGAAAGATCCTGCCCTTCTGCAGGAAAGCAGTCCTTGATGCCGACGCCCTTTCAGCCCTGTCAGGCACTCTCTTTGAAACCCTTGCGGGGAACTGTGAAATAATAGTAACCCCGCATTCAGGAGAATTTGCACGCCTGAGGGATATGGACATCCCCGATACCCCGGAAACCCGTGAAAAAGCTGTCAGGGAATTTTCAGAGGAAAAGGGAGTGGTAACACTCCTGAAGGGAAAGATCGACATCATTTCAGACGGGAAACAGACCCTTCTGAACAGGACAGGAAACCCAGGCATGACTGTAGGAGGCACTGGAGATGTCCTTGCAGGCTTGACAGGATCTCTGTTTTCAAAAAACCCTGCATTTCTTGCCGCAGCCTGTGCAGCTTACATTAATGGGGCAGCCGGCGACCTGGCGTTCGAGAAAGCGGGAAATGCACTGCTAGCAACTGACGTGATTGAAAAGATTCCAGAAATAATCAAAGAGGCAGAAATAGGGTGAAAGAGTTATAGCCACAAAAACAGCTTAAAAAAGGGCAAATTGATGTAGAAACAATGTTCAGATGGAACAATGTTCAGATGGAACAATGTTCAGATGGAACAATGTTCAGGTGGAACAATGTTCAGGTGGAACAATGTTCAGGTGGAACAATGTTCAGGTGGAACAATGTTCAGATAATACTCAAATAATAATCAAACAATATTCAAATAATAACCACTCATTAATCAGATAATATCCAGAAAATTCAAGCAATACCTGAAAACCTGGACTATTGCAACAGTAGTCCTGTATTGTAAATAATATAAAACTGTATACAGGGAAGGGGGTAACAGAATATGGTACATGATTTTGAGAGGAGAATAGATGTGGAAATCGAAAGGACAAGGATCAGGATCACTGTTTTTCACGGGGAAGACGAAGAAGTTGTAAAGCTTAACCTTGAAGAAGCCGAGGAACTTGCAGAAAAACTGGAACAGGCGATTGAGGATTACTCGCAGCGAAAACAAATCCGGATTGACTGAACCGGAAATTAAGAGACCGGGGATTGCGGGCAAAAAGATTAGAAATTAAAAAAATTAAAAGTTATATGGAATTCCAGATAGATACGAAAAACGCGGTGATTTTGTGGGAAAGACATTTACTCATATTGAAGACGGCAGAGCGCGAATGGTCGATATAAGCGAAAAAAATAATGTTTCCAGGCTGGCACGGGCTGCAGGAGAAATCGTACTTTCCGCAGAAACCCTGGAGAAAATAAGGACAGGGACCGTTGAGAAAGGAAGTGTGTTTGCAACTGCAAGGGTTGCAGCCGTGCTTGCTGTAAAGAAGACCCCGGAAACAATTCCCATGTGCCACCAGATTCCGATAACGGGGATAGATGTGGATTTGGAGGTAGGGGATGATGCGGTTTCTGCAATTGTGGAGGTCCGGACTGTCGGGAAAACAGGAGTTGAAATGGAAGCTCTGACGGGAGTTTCGGTTGCGCTGCTTACTGTCTGGGATATGGTAAAATCTGCCGAGAAAGATGAAACAGGAAATTACCCGCATACACTGATACGAAATATCAGGGTGCTTGAAAAGCTCAAAGGGTAAAGGTTCAAAGAGGTAAAAACCGGAAAAATAAGGGTCCATTTAAAATAAGCTTTTTAAAGGATGGGATATATCAAGACGGCAAACTGAGGTATGTATTTTGAAGATCATAGGTGGACCAGCATCACAGTTACTTGCCAGCCGCACGGCCAGGGCTCTCGGGACAGAGCCCGTACTCTGCGAATTTAATTGTTTCCCTGACGGGGAACTTTACCTTAGAATCGCAGAAGAAACAGAAAACGAAAAAGTGACCATTATCCAGAGCACGCCCACAGACTCCGATCTTGTTGCTCTGCTCCAGCTTATTGATGCCTGTGAGGGGGCAGCTGAAATCAATGTTGTGATCCCCTACATGGGCTATGCCAGGCAGGACAAGAAGTTCAAGCCAGGCGAACCCATAAGTTCCCGCGCTATTGCCCGCTGCATTAACGCTGACCGAGTTTTTACAGTAAACATTCATGAGAAGAGTGTACTTGAGTATTTCCCCTGCCCTGCCAGAAATCTTGATGCGGCAAACCTGCTGGGTGCATACATCGCTGGCTTTGGCCTTGAAAACCCCATGCTGGTTGCTCCCGATGAAGGGGCTCAGGGGCTTGTAAAGAATGTGTCTTCAGAGAATGGTTTTGATCATGACCATCTTCAGAAAACAAGGCTCAGCGGAGATACCGTTGTGATCAAGACAAAAAACCTTGATGTAACCGGCAGGCACGTTGTCCTTGTAGATGACATGATTGCGACCGGGGGGACAATGGCGGAGTCAATTAGGATGCTTAAAGCACAGGGAGCAATTGATGTCCACCTTGCCTGCGTGCACCCCGTCCTTACAAGAAATGCAACTTTAAGGTTGTTCAATGCAGGAGTAAAAGATATAATCGCAACCGACACCCTTGAGAAAGCCGAAAGCAGGTTGAGTGTTGCCCCTCTTATTGCAGAAGCCCTTTCCGGGCTTTAATCATTTACTCCAGTTTCATTACCGTTAACTATTTTTTACAGTCTGTGTATTCTTAGTAGTATGACCCTTCCAGAAATTTGTCCACTTGATGAAAACCAGACATGTAAAGGGCTGGAATGCCATCTCTTCTGTCTGGAATGGAGAACAAGGGAACCTACCTGCCTTATAGGCTACAATGTAACAAGTAAAATCAGGTCCGGCAATGACGGCCGTAAAAAAGATACCTATGCTGAAGACACATTCCGCAAGTTAGGTAGACAGCCCCTACCCAGAATGAAAAACGTCTCGGAAAAAGGAGATTGGTTTCCTACCAGGCCAGTTGAAATACCCCCTGAAAAGCCTGTTGAAAGAAGGGAAGAAAAGCCTTCTCAAACTACGGAAAACGGCAAATATTTCTTCGGATGCCGTGAAGCACCCATGGATGCAAAAACGGATAAATGTTTTGAAGAAGGTCCCGAGAAAAGGCTGCAAGGAAGACAGGTTTCCAGCGAGGCTGAGACAGCTTCCCTTAGACTGGAGGCCAGGCTGAAAAAAGATCCTGTCGAAGAAAAACCTATTGAAAACTCGATTATATACGCAAAGCCGCAGCCAAAGGCTCCGGAAAAACCAAAAACCCAGGAAAAAGTACTCTCCAGGGATAAGCATACAACAATTTTTGTATCCTGTGACGAAGAAGAAAAGAAAAATATTTATCCTTCCGACAGGGAAGAAAAACCAGTAAAAGCGACTGAATACAGGGACAAACGCAAAAAACTTGATGAAGTAATGGAAATAGACCTCCCCGAGAATTACGAAGAGGAGTTCTGGAGTTAAAAGATCCTCTGTCGCGGAAAGAGATAACTTAGAATAACTCAAAATTAACTTATAAGAGCAGAATTAATTTAGGGTAACTCCAGGTAAACTTAGGGTTAGCAGAGCTAACTAGAGTTAACCGAATTGATTAGAGTAAAGTTAACCGAATTGATTAGAGTAAAGTTAACCGAACTGATTAGAGTAAAGTTAACCGAATTGATTAGAGTAAAGTTAACCGAATTGATTAGAGTAAAGTTAACCGAATTGATTAGAGTAAAGTTATTACTCAGAATTATTCAAATGAACTTATAATGGAGCCGCAGGCCGGAGTTTCGGAAAAAACGTTTAGAGCCCGAAAAAAGGAGAAAATGCTTTCTTCGTTTCCTGAGTTTCCAAGCAGGCCTGCAGAGCCTACCTGGTCAATTACCCGCTAAATCTAAAGATTTAACGGGTTTCCTGCTGAGATTTTATGAATATCTTCTCGGGATTGTGGCTTGATTCCGCTTTATGCCTTCTGAGATTTTGCTTCTTGAAGCACAGTAGGCTTCTTGAAACATGGTAAAGAGTTACTGTCAGAGACTTATATAGAAGAAGAGATAAACAATTACGGATTTAATAAAGTCCCTGCGGGTTGTAAAACACTCACTTTTCGTTCATGTTATTTGATTTAATTTCCGATGTTAAAAACAATTCATGTTATTCGATTTTATTTTCTATGTTAAAAACAAGAACAGGAATATGATGATTGAGGATGGACCGCCAGACATACCAGAAGATATACAGTTCACTGAATAACTTTGGAGACGTTTTTCGCATCTCAGAGGAATATTCCAGACCTGCAGGCATGCTTGCTACCGTTCTTAACCAGAAAATAGTGAAAATGACAAGGTTCAAGCACAGGAGGATCTATTCCAGAGAAAAGGAACTCTTTTTGAGGTGGGAGCAGGGGCGGTCTATTCTTGAACTTGCGGAGTATACATTTTTCCCTCCGACCCTCATGGCTTCCCTGATCCTCAAGAACTGTGACCTGTCCCGAAAAAGCATAAACTGGCTCTTCAAGCACCTCGACTGCATCGAAAACCGCCGCCTGAGAAAAGAGATTGGAAAAGCCCTTGATGCGGACTATTTCTTTTCTCCCCGCGCCCATGAGATGCAGTGCAAAAAAGGTGAAATGGGAGAGGAGATTATCCGCAAATGGCTTGATGACAGGGAGATTTCCTACTGCACTGAAGCTGAAATCAGGGCTCAGGGAGACGGAAAGACCCCGGATTTTGTCCTTGCAGACCCGATCTGCATAGAGGACCGTATGGTCAGGTGGATTGAAAGCAAAGCCCTCTTCGGGGACGACTTAGAGCATAAGCATTACGCAAAGAAACAGTTCGGGGAGTATGCCAATATTTTCGGAGAAGGCATGGTTGTCTACTGGTATGGTTACCTGGAAGACCTTCCATCCGAAGGCGAAGGTTACCTTGTAAAGGACCATAGCTTTTTTGGGGAATATAAAGAGCAGACTGACGAACTGTTCAACTACCTTGTGTACTGGTAAGGACTTTTCAGAGCCTTGTAATTGAGGACATATTGGTAAGAGGGTCTTTTTCTACCTGGAAGACATGGTCTGCCGAATCGATCAGGGACTCGTCATGGGAAACCACTATGATCTGGCCTACTCCGATGCTGCGCATCATGTCTATGAGTTTCAAAAGCTGCTGGATGTGCCCGCGGTCCAGAAAAACGGTGGGTTCGTCGAGGATCATAGGAGGAAGCCCTTCTGCACGGTCTCCGGCAAAACCAAGGGCAAGGAGCCTGTAGATGGCACAGCGCAGGACAAGGTTGAAGATTGCACGCTCGCCTCCGCTGAGGAGTTTGGGCTCGAGGGGGGTGCCGTCTTTTCTGTAGACAGTCAGATTGTACTCGGGGTCAAGCTCGATATGGGAGTAAGCATTGTTTGTATACATGAAACCAAACATCTCATTTAAGAGGACGGAAAGGGCACCTATGTTCCTTGCCCGCATATCAGCCCGGACGCGCAGATAGGTATTTTCAAGCTCTTCGGCATTGCTGTATACGGCTTCAAGGTACAACCGCCTGTTTTCAAGAGCTTTCAGTTCTTCTTTGAGTTCCCGGAGACGTTTTAAGCTGTTTTCAATCATGCCGATTTCTTTAAGAAGAACATCTTTTTCAGCGGTTGTTTCCCGGATTTTCTCTATAATTTTTGTATGGGCAAGTTCAAACTGGGCGCGGTCATGCTGGAGATGTTCAAGCTCTTTTCCTTCCAGTTTTTCTTTCAGTTGCCTTATCCTCTCACCGCGTTCAATGATTTCGCGGTCAAAGAAACCCACCTTTTCTGCCAGGTTCCTTATGGCAGTCTCAAGCTCGGAGATTTTATGTTTGAGATTTTCCATGCGGAGCAGGTTAGCCTGGAGCTTTTTGGCCTGGCCGAGAAGCTTTTCACTTTCGGTATGGGCTCTTTTTGCTTCATCTTCCTTTTTCCGCATAGCTTCAAGGGCAAGTTCAAGAACTTTGAGTTTTTCTTTTGACAGGGCTTCCTTTTCTGCAAATGCCTTTAATTTTTCATTGAGTTCTCCAAGCCTCTGCCCGTAATTTTCTATAAGCGCAAGAGATGTCCGGATTTTTCCGTTCAGGGCTTCAATTTCAGAGGCATTTTCGGCAAGCTTTCTTTCAAAAGCTTTTGCCTCACGGAGAGCTTTTTCACCTTCACTGTGCGCGGTTTGAGCCGCTTCTTCCTGATCTTGCAGAGCTTTAATGTCAGGGAGGAGCTGACTCATTGCGGCTTCGAGTTCCTGTTTTCGCTTACCAAGGCTCTCAAGCTTCAGGGAGTCCTCCTCTATCCGAGCTCTGTGGGTCTCTATCAGTTTCCCGGAAGCTTTTGCCTTCTCCAGGAGCTTTTCAATTTCAATGTCATAATCGGAGATTCGCTTCTCCAGCTTCTTTGCATCCTTGAGCCGATTGAGTTTTTTCTCAAGTTCAGCGTTCTGGAGCTTTATATCCGTGAGTTCCGAGGCAAGCTTTTCTTTTTTCTGTTCGCATTCTTCTGTTGTACATGCGATTTCTGACCCTTTAAGTTCCTGCCCGCAAGTAGGGCACTTCCCCTCGGCAAGCAGTTCCCGGTTTTTACGGAGGCTGTTTTCAAGTTCCCTTAAAGTAGCCTCAAGCTCTTTTTCTTTCCCATGCAGCCTGTTTTTGTTTTCCAGCAGAAGCTCGCTGAAATCTTCCAGGTTTTCGAGCTGGTCTCCGGTAAAGCCGAGCCCCTCCAGCCCCGCTAAAACCCCGGACTTCTGCTCCTGGACTTCCAGTACTTCCTTTGAGTTATTCTTGAGTTCCTTTTCAAGAACCTCGATTTCCGTACTTTCTTTCAGGACTGCAGCCCTGCTGTTTTGCAGTTCCTTTTCAAGATCGAGTAGGTTCAGATTGCCGGTTTCTTTTTCCTTAAAGGCGAAGCCAAGCTTTGTAGAAACCTCATTTTTCCGGTCCCTGAGAAGGCTTTCCTTTTCTTCAAGTTCCTTTATGACTGAAATTATGTCATCATCAGCTCCGGAATCTGCTTTAAAGCCTATTTTAAAGCCTGCTTTTTCTCTCAGCCCTTTGTTTTCCTCTTCGAGCTTCCTTATGTTTTCCCTGTGCTCTTCAATTTCCTTATTTGCAGCCCCAATACTTGCCCTGCACTCAATCAGGGTGCGCTCAGCGTCAGCTTTCTCTTTTTCAAGCTCGCGTAATGCCTGTACGCCGGTTTCTTCTTCTTTAAGGAGAAGGGCAAGTTCTTTTGATGCGGCATTTACTTTTTCCCTGGCAGAAAACTCCTCTTTTTCCTGGCCCAGAAGCAGAGCTTCAATTTCGATGTCTCCAAAACCGTATTCGTCTCTCAGACCGGCATTTTCGTCCCCGAGTTCGAGCAAAACACGCCTTTGTCCCTGCACTTCCCCTGAAAAAGCTTCCTTTTCCCTGAAACAGCCAGCCTTATCCTCCTGAGACTTATGGATAGCCTGTTTCAAAGCCTCAATTTCCTGCAGTCGTTCCCTGTAGTCTGCAATCTTGAGGTCGAGTTCTCCTTTACGAGCAACCGCAAACTCTTTTTTGTCATTAAGATCGTTTAAGGCAGCGTCAGTTTCTTTCACTTTTTGCCTGAGCCTGTTAAGGGCTGCTACGGGCTCCGTGCCTTCAAGCCCTTCGATTTCGGCTTTCACGCCTGAAAGGCTGTTTTTTGCATCCCTCTCAAGCCTTCGGACAGCCGTCTTCGCATAGCCTGCCCTTTCGCGGTACTCCTCAAGCTTTCCGAGCTGGAGCAGGTCATCAATCATGCGCTGCCTGTCCTTTGGCTTTGCATTGATAAGCACATCAATTTCCCCCTGCCGGATGTAAGCGCAGTTCCTGTACGCCTCTTCATCCATGTTCAGGAGGGAACAGACCTCATCATAGGTGCGGGTCGCCTGGTCGACAATATTCTCCCCGTCAGCATAGAGCACGCACCTTGAGCTTGAAGCGTTTTCACTTTTCGAAGAGTACCTGAAAGCCTGCTCAAGAAGATATTCCCGCCCCATATGTTCAAAGCCGAGGTTGATTTTTGCATTCTCGGCCCCTTTGAAGATCATGTCCGCAAGCACAAAGTCCTTTGAAAGGATCTTGCTTCCGAAAAGCCCCATGAAGCAGGCTTCGAGCAAGCTTGATTTCCCGCTCCCGTTTACCCCGGAAATGACTGTCACTCCGTCTTCGAAAGTGAAGTCCAGCTTTTTGTAGCTCCGGATATTTTCTATGTACAGATTTTTCAGCTTCACAGGTAATCACCAAGGTTATACTGTTTGGGCACAGCAGGCTTTTCTTTTCCTTTTTTATGGCTTTGTTTTATCGGTTTTCCGGCTCTATCCGGAGCCTGGGCTGGCTTTTCATCCGGGAACTTTTCATCCGGGAACTTTTCATCCGGGAACTTTTCATCCGGGGACTTTTCATCCGCAGGCTCTTCGGTTTTGCCCTCTCCATCTTTTTCGGGACTTGCTTCTCCCCCGGACCCGGGAAGCTTTCCAGACTCTGCGTCTTCTGCTTCGGTTTTATTTCCGGTATTTATCCCTAGCTCAGCTCTTTTTCCACCTTCGGAAGGGATTACTGGAGGGATTTCTACAGGGGTTCCGGGAGTTTCCTGCGAAATATCGGATGGGAAGGGGGCTTCAGCCAAAGAATTAACAGCAGTTTTGGGCGTTTCGATCTCTACGGATGCCCCTACAGATTCAGCATTTTCACATGAACCGGCGGCTTTAAGTGATTCAGTATTTCCGCATATTACGGGGACATGAGGAGGTTCATGACCCTCAACAGGAGATTCACAGACCTTATCAAGAGATTCAGGACTCTCATCAGAATCTTCAAAACTATTATTGAGAGATTCGGAGCTTTCAATTCTTGCAAAAGCCCTCAGGAATTTAGATTTTTCGGCAATTGCCGCCTCAAATTCAGCCCCTCCGGCGGGCTCTGGATTTTCAACCGGTTCAGCCGCACCCACCGGTTTGAATTCTTCAGGCTCTCCAATCCTGACAGGGCTAACAGGGCTGGCAGAGCTGACCGGGATAACAGGGTTGACAGGAATCTCTATCCTGAAATTAGGGTCTTTGAAATCCAGTGCTTCAATCAATCCCGAAAGCCGGCTCTCTGTTTCTTCGTCCACCCTTGACCTTGACACGCCCGGGTTCCGGATAATCTCATCGACTATCAGCCCACCGTCGTTTAAGCTCAGCCTGTTGATTTCTTCGGCAACCGCATGGTCAGGGTCGGAAAATGCAACTTTCACAACCTCATCGAGGAGGGCCTCTTTTATCCTGAGGTCTTTGACCCTTGCCACCAGCACTCCTTTGCTCAACAGGTATTCTTCAATCTCACTGAAGGAAAGGACTGGACCTGAGTCTCCTGAGATGTCCAGGAACACAACAGAGTCCGGGAGTTCTTCGAGGTGCTCGTTAACGGCAGAATAAATCTGTTCATAAGGCTTTTCTTCCCCGTCAAGTTTTGCCGGAATGAACAGGAAGTTTCGGGTAGGGATGGTCCGTCTGCTGATTTCCAGCCCTTCCCCGGAAAGAGTGATAATATTGTAAGAACGGGGATCATTTTCGGATGCACTGTTGCGTTCGGTACTGCCCGGGTATGTAGCCCAGGTCTCGGTTTCCCCCACCTTTATTTTCTCGTACTTGTGGTAGTCCCCGAGGAGAATTGCATCAACCTTAAAAGGAAGGTTTGCAAGCGTCTCGGCGCAGTCCCAGTCCGCATAAGGAAAAGGCTGCACGGTCTGGTGCATTACAAGCAGGTTCCTGCAGTTTTCCGGCAGGGATTCCGGAACTTCAAACCCTGAATAATCGTAAAGAGGAATCTTTGACTTCGGGACGCTGTCTATCCCGTATATTGCTGTATCCCCTACCAGTTGGGGTGTTTTTCCGAGCCTTATTGCAAGCCCCATTTCCTCAAAGAGGTCCAGCCACTGGGTATTTTGCTTGCTCTCGTGATTTCCGACAATTCCAAAAAAAGGTATGTTTGCAGCCTTCAACCGGAACAGGAGGTTCATCGTCTCAAGGAGGTCTTCAAGGGTCGGGTTCCTCGAATCAAAAAGGTCCCCCGCATGCACGACAGCATCAACCTGCATGTCAACCGCGTCCTGAATGACTACCTCAAAAGCCTTAAAAAAGTCCTGCCTCCGTACCTCGCTGTGGTACTGCCGGTATCCCAGGTGCGTGTCTGCTGTGTGGAGTATCCTTGTTTCCTGAACCATGAATATCAGTCTCTGGTTTTAACGGTATAAGGGTTTGTATATTAGTATTTAACTCATTTCTACAGAAACACGTTTCAGCCGAATATGGAAACTAATGCAAATAACCCGTCAAAAAATCGGAATCTTATCACTTTCACTTCTTCGCTGCTTGCCCTGTCCTCTCATGTACATATCAAAACAGGAACGCTTCAGGCAGGGATAAAGGTGAACTGATATGCCTTTTTTACTATCGAACAAATTTCCACAATAAGGACTGATGATATATTCGGCATTACATAACTTGTTATATTATTCGCACGTTTTTATTTAAAATAAAAAGAAGTAATAAATTTTTTATATCTTTGACTATTAAAAATGAATATAAGTACAAAAAATAAGGCCAATACCAAAGCGTTTAAAATTTAGGTGAATAAAATGATTCCTAACTATAAGTACAAACCCGGAGTATATTTTACTGCGACTTTTATTATAACCTATGCTCTCTGGTTTGCAGGGGCATATTTAAGTTTTCAGGATGATAGCGGACTGGGTACGTTATTAATATTAGCTGGAATGATGACACCTTTTCTTATATCACTTTTTATGATATTTACGTCTAAGAATTCGGATCTAAAAAAGGATTTTATCAACCGGCTTATCAATCTCAGGTTAATAAGGCCAAAAGTACTACTTGCATTTTTTTTAATAATGCCACTCACTATTCTGGTATCTATCTTTCTGTCTCTTCCATTTGGAGGATCGACCTCTCAATTTCAATTTGCTGAAAAATACTCTTTTTCATCAGGGCTTATCCCTGCGTTTCTTACTCTTATCCTGGCTTCAATTTTTGAAGAGCTTGGATGGAGAGGATACGGCTTTGAAAGTCTGCAAAGCCGGCGCACTTTCTTTACGGCAGCGATTGTTTTCAGTATACTCTGGTCGCTCTGGCACTTCCCGCTGATCTTTGTCAATGGCATGTATCAGTACGTGATTTTCCACGAAAACATCTGGTATGCGGTGAATTTTTTTGTCAGCATCATCCCTATGGGAGTGATTATCAGCTGGTTCTACATAAAAAATGGAAAAAGTGTTCTGGCAGTGATTCTCATTCACATTGTCATCAATTTCTCGCAGGAAGCTCTGCAAATGACCCAATTTGCAAAGTGCATTGAAACTGTGCTTATTACTATCGTTGCTGCAATTATTATCATATTAGACAAAAAGATGGCTTTTTCGAAAGAACATCTTACTACTGGAGTTGACGAGTTACCGAGAATTACAGGATCACCGGAGTTAACTGAGTGACAAATAATTCTACAGATCACTATTCCAAATTCCTTCTTATCTGGTTTGGACAATTTATCTCAATAATAGGTAGTGGCCTTACTACTTTTTCCTTAGGAGTATACGTATATCAACAAACCGGTACAACTTCAAGTTATGTCTTTATACTCATGTGTGCTTTTTTGCCCCCCTTCTTACTGAAACCCTATGGAGGTATACTGGCAGACCGTCATGATAGACGTTTAATGATGATTTTCGGGGATTTTGGATCAACGCTTGGGCTTCTCTTCATATTTATTATGATGCTAAAAGGCAATATTGAACTCTGGCAAATTTATCTTGGGATTGCAATCTTATTCCGTGCAATCTCCCATGCTGAATACATACATGCAGGCGACCATTACAAAGCATTAAAACACCTCAGCGGGGGCTTTGTCGCAAACAGCATGGCAGCTTTTAGAAAATTTCCAAAAGGCGAGCTTATCCTGTAACTCAAAACTCACTTTTTTGAATTTCGTATTTTTAGAATGTATATAGGATAGGCCCAAAAATAAGTCTCCATGCAGGATTTTCACCTGCGAAAAAGGACAAAAGCCAATGCAAGAATTGAAATCGCGCCGGCAAGTGTAAAAGCTGGCATGGATGCAGTAAATATGTTTTGAAAAGCTATTGTGAAAATATTTATTTTCAAAAAACTACTGCGGAAAGTAGTTAAATGAAATTTTATCATTGCCTGTACTTTAAGTTCAAAATATAAAATATATGTCAACGAATATTTTTGAAGATATTTTTCTTCATTACATTTATTAGTTTACTCGACGTTCCAAGGAACATGGTAGAAAAATTACTAGAGTCTGTAAAGAAATTTTTCTTTTTAGCCTTCTTGGTGATAGCGATACCCGCAAGCATACCTATTGCTTGTGCCGGAGATATAACTGTTGATGTTAATGGCTCTGAGAAATATACATCTATACAGGCTGCAATTAACGAATCATCGAATGGAGACAACATAATTGTCTTATCCGGAGTATATATTGAAAATTTGGTCATCGACAAACCTTTGACTATAGTTTCTAAAACCGGAGATCCAACAGATGTGACAATAAAAGCTCCTCTTCCAGATGTTGTTGCAGTAGAGATCGATGCTAACAATACTGTATTTAAAGGAATTACTATCACTTCGTACTACAGACTTGGTCAAGATTATGGCATAGTTATTATGGATAATGAAAATGTTACTGTTGAAAATAATATATTTACTGGGTGTAAGAAAGGGATTACAATAGTAAGGTCTTACAACTGTATAATTGAAGATAACTATATGGAAGGCAAAAAAGGTGGAAAAGGAATCGACCTATATTTAGCAGGAAATAATTTAATTCGAAGAAATACAATTACAAAATCGGGTGGTGCAATATGGGAAGATTACTGCGAAATTGGTAACGTATACCACGAAAACAACTTATCTGAGAACTGGAACGGGATTACCTTGATTCATGATTCAGATAATAGTTTGGTATACGACAATTTGATACAAGGAAATGAAAATGATGGTATTTCTATAAGCTGGGCAGATAATAATGTAATTGTCAATAACTGGATTATTGAAAATGGACAGGGAATTAACATATATGATTCAAAACATAACAACATCAGCAGCAATGTGGTTATGGATAATACATATGGTATAGAGTTTGCAAGTGCTTATTCCAATCTAATCTACAACAATTATTTCCGAAACCCAACAAATATTGCATGGGGCGATGGCCTTAACACTTGGAACGTTAGCAAAACACCCGGAGAAAACATAATTGGCGAATCTTATATTGCCGGAAATTGCTGGTTAGATGACGGTGGAAATGGGATAAGTCACGAACTGCCAGATTTAAATGGTGATGGGATTTGCGATGAAGGGTATGACGTAGAGTATGATGGATGGGATTACCTTCCATTAAAAGACAATGGAAAAATACCCCAAAGAAATCATACAGAAATTAAGCAAGCACCTATAAATTTTGATTTAATAATCAATGCTCTTTTATTAGCAGCTATAATTGTTAAAAAAAGGAGAGGAAAATGAGAACTACCATATACGGTATTCAGTTTACGCCAACAATGAAACTTATTAAGGATTCCGAGCGTTGGGGAAATTTATAGCGGCGGAATACTGCAAGGATCATTGTCAGTGAAAGGAGAGTGCCTATAGCTGTGAAGTCAGGAGTTGAGTCAGGGAAAGTTGTAGTTTTTGGTGATGTTGAGACAGGAGTCTGGCCTTCATAGTATTCGGTACTTATATATGGGTAAGCAATGGTGAACCCGCTGTAACTAAAATTTTTCCCGTTTCAAAATCATTAATTTGGTATACTAAATCGATTGGTAAGGATCCACCTGCCCAACTTTCGGTTGGAGCAACTGTCCATTCATATGATTTAACGGAATTCTCCTCTACAACATCCCCGGTATAGATATTGAGCCGATCCCGAAACTACTATTGTGTTGAAATTATATATTTAGTGTCATATTATTCAGGGAATCGATGATGTTCTGTGGAAATCCATAGAACCTTATCTTCCTCCACAGAAACCACACACAGGCCGGCCTCATGCAGACTTAAGGAAGTTAATGAATGGAATTTTGTATGTCGTTACAACAGGTTGTACTTGGAAAGATGTTCCTCGTATCTATGGCTCTAAGTAAACAGTTCATAGATTTCATCTCTACCTGTGTGAACATGGTACCTATCAGAAGAATTTCAATGAACTTTTAAACAAAGGTTATGACTTGAAGAAAATAGATCTTTCTCATTGCTTTACTGATACAAAGGATGTTCCTGCTAAAAAAGGGGAAACATCGGTTATGATGGCTACAAGAAAGTAAAAGGAGTAAAAAGAAGTGTTTTAGTAGATTTATAGGGTCTGCCCCTCTCTATAATTGTTGTTCCTGCAAATGAGAACGACTCCACACTTTATGTACCTACACTTAAAAATTTCAAGATACAGAGACCTATAGGAAGGCCTGTAAACAGGCCTTCCAAAGTGACAGCTGATGTAATATATGATACCGATGAAATTCGAAAATATAAAAGAAGAAGAGGAATAAAGTCCAATATACCAGTAAACATAAGAAATCGAAAGAAAAAGAAGAGAGGAAGACCAATAAAGGTAGATTGGGACGAATTCAAAAAGAAAAGTGCAGTAGAAAGGTTCTTTAGCTGGATAGAGTCATGCAAGAAAGTATTTCCAAGATATGAAATCAAAGAAAGATCATACTTGGGAGTTGTAATGTTAGCAGCAATAATGAGGTTAAATCAAGTTTTGGGATGAGCTCATTCATTTTTTGCGTTGAACCATTTATCACATAAAAATTATTCTTTTCGGTCTCGCTTAGCATCACAGACAATTCACATTTTTTATACATCTTAAAATCAATGCCCACTGTAAATGGTTCATTTATCTTCAATATCGGTTTTGGGACTTCTGTAGTATCTAAAAGTTTGCTATTGAAATAAAGATCATATTCATAGACTTCTCCATAAGGATTATATGCAGACGTTATGTCCGTAAATAAAATTAAAACTATCCCAATTATTGCTACTTTTCGTCTCATGCTTACCCTCGAAGCTTTGTTAAAAGAGCATCATACATATCGATTTTCAATTTCAGCTCCTATTGATCTCAAAATCCCTTTGGTCCAGGCCAAACGATTGTAGCAGATTATCTGTAGATGAAATGTAATCTACCCGGTATTCAGAATAACTGGAGTTAATCGAGTTAAAAATAAATTTCATCCCCCATCACAGCATTTACTGGCGGGAGAATCTGAGGAATACAAGTACAAGTGCCGAAATGGCGGTTACTAAACTGAAAGCTGGCGTGGATGCGGATGTGGACGAAGGTTCGGTTTCTGAAACTGGTTGCTCCTCAGAAGTGGGAATTTCGCCTTCGTAATATTCTTTAGATATGGTACAGTAAGCGACTGTGAATTTTCCTTTTACTAAAATATCGCCCGTATCGAAATCATTAATTTGATATACTAAGTTAATTGGTAAAGATCCCCCTACCCAGTTATCCGTGGCTTTAACAGTCCATTCATACATTTTACTAGAATTTTTATCCAAAACTTCTGTTCCATAATCTTTCATTTTTGAAGTTGGACCAGAAACTATCTCAAAATTATCATCTCCAATTTCGGACAACATTACGGAGACATGACATTTTTGATTGACTGTTAAATTAATCCCGATATCAAATGGCTCCCCAACCTTCAAAACTGGTTTTGCGACCTCTTCTCCTGGTAATAGTTTTCCATTATAATAAACGCCCATTTTACCATAAGGGCTACTTGCTGTAGCTATACTTGGGATTAGTATCAAAATAATAAATAGACTTACTAAGAAAAATTTCTTGTTCATGTCTCTCCTCCTAACTCTTCCACTAGATCATCATAGCCAATTGATTCTTCCAAACTTCCACCAATCTTATCTCCAACTCCTTTTGGCCCTGGTCCAACAACTGTCGCAGAATATCCATTCATCTGAAATGTAATTGGTGTATTTTTTCCGAGCCGGAGAAAAGTTCCATTTTGAGTATCACCTGGATGAAAAATAAGCTCATCTTGTCTAATGTACTTCTGCCCTTCATGCCCGAAATAAGGTTTAGGAATCACCTCGTTATCATTATCGACAACAGTAAACACCTCATATTCTCCCATCACCTCATAAGTCCACACATTAACCGTAAAAATCCAATGCGGGGGCAGTACCGGCAGCCCGCAAGGAACAGCTGCCATCGTCCTGTCCAGCCTTTTTGTGACTTTGTCTGCTATCTCCCCAGAATACCTATCCACGGTTTCATTTGCCATATTTTTCAGTTCACCGTCAATTTTCCCAAAAAGAATATCAATAGCCTCACCTTTGCTTTCCGTGACTGCACAGATGCCGTTTGCAACGCCCATTCTAATATCTGTATCGACCCTGTTCAAAGTAGCTTCCAGCTCATCGGGTTCCACCGAAGGATTTGAGTTTCTGATTTCAGTTATTACGGCGGCGGCAAGTTCAGTTGCGAGCTGGTCTGTGGTGGATTTTTCAATTATCTCTTCATCGGAGAGGCTGTTAAGATAGCTAACTGTGACTGCACGGACGCGGTCTTCTTCTATCCAGCCTGAAACAACCGGATTTGAACTTACTTCGGAAGCTACCTCTTCAGTTATCTGAAGCCTCATTTCCCGGGCATAGACCAGTTTCAGGTTGTAGACTTCCGTGTTAAGTCGGGCTGTGTCCAGGGAAATTTCCTGTTCGCTGAGGTTCTGTTCCAGCAGGTAAACTTCTGCGTTAAGGGTGGAAATGCTCTGGCTGATCTGCTGTGCGGTTTCGGTTTTTACGTATTCGCCGCTTGAGGATATGGCGTCTGCAATTTCTTCGGAGATGTTGGTTGTGAAAATGCAGGTGTTCCGGACGCCGAGGGGGTAGATTGTTTTCCCACCCATGGAATCAGCCCACTCGTATTCTCCCCTGAGGTCGAAGTCCGGGTCGTGGTAGAGGTAGTTCGGCTTCTGGTCAACGATGAGGGTCAGGTTTTCAGTCCAGTTGTATTTGCTTTCAGGCTGGCCTGTGACTTTCATTGTGGAGATGATGCCCATTTCCTGCCCAAGCGCGGAGGCAGCCATATCCATTGCAGGGTTATCGAAAAGGGTCATTGGACCTGAGGTCACACTGTCAAACGCGCCGGTACTGAGGCCTTTTTCCTCAAGGGCATCAAGGATGTAGGAGTTAAGGTCGGAATCCAGTTTTTTGTTCTTCTGCTCGATGTCGTCCAGCAGCCTGTTGTAGGCTTCGTTTCTTGCAATGTAACGGGCGGAGTCGCTGGATGCATACATATCTCCGGAAGAGGTGAGGTACTGCTCTTTATTTACGTAGGCTTCCCGGCTTGCTTCAAGGTCAAAAATTAGTTTTTCGGCAGTTTCCACCTGAAGGTCTGTCGGGTCCTGGCCTGGAGAGTCAAGGAGAGAGTAGCTGAAGGTAGGGTTGTCACTTTCAACAGCATCAAGCATTGCCAGGACTTCGTCAGCCATCACCCTGTGCAGCCAGGGTGGAATATCGCAGTTGACGGCGCGCTGTGCGAGATACATCCCGTCAGGGTAAGTCCAGAAAGTGCTTTCGAGCGTCCTGATATTCACATAAGCATCCCTGTATTTATCTGCGGCATCGGAACAGCAGGGGTCAAACCTCTCTGCACCGGCAGTATACAGGGTTGTTTTCCTGTATTCCCTTTCTGTAGGGTCGGTATAGATTGATATGCCCGTATAGCCGCCTGTGGGAGGGCGCTGGTGGTAAATTATCGTAAAGTTTTCGGATTCTGTTTCGGTGTGGAAAAGGGATTCGGGGTCTGTTTTGCTTACAAATTCCAAATCCGAGCCGCTTGATATGGCATAACGTGCTTCTGTGGTGCTGGTGCCATCCTTATGCTTGACGATAGTGTGCCAGACATACTTGTATGTATAGTCATAATTAATTTTCCAGGTTGTCCTGATGTTATAATATATATCATACCGGATGCCCCAATCAAAAATATGGTCCTCTCTACTGAGATAGCCGTCGTCGGTCCTGTACTCGGCAACAAGCACGTCATTACCCCTGTACTCGTAATGGGGCTCGACTCTTACGTCGGTTATTTCCACGGAACTCAATCTAACAGAGGCATCCGTAATATACCAGCTTTTCAGCTTCCCTCTTGGAGGGTCTATTTCAGGGTCCATAGTCTCAGAATAGAAATTCGTAACAGGGTTACTCCAGGAGTAAGAGGGCACACGTGACCCTGCATGCGTACCCGATGCAAGATAATCAGAGTCCCAGCTAACGGTATGCCCGCTGTATGAAACCGAATCCCGGTCAAAATCCGCTGTGATTGTTGAAGCCAGAGGGTCAGGAGAGTTGAGACCGTCCCTTAAAATCTGTCCCTGAACCGGAGCCGTGTAAACGCTGTCTGCAACATCATGGATAAGGTCAGGGGTTTCCTCTTCCCACACATGGTCATTGAAGACCCAGCCGTCGAGGACTCCTTCTGTGTAGTCCGAGGCTGAGACTGTTATTTCAGAATATTCGGAAAGCTCGTCATAAGAAGTGTTTGCTTCCGCAAGGGATTCTTCTATGCCGTCTTCCACGTCCAGGGAAAAAGACCTGTTTGCTGCAAGGGAAGCGTAGGTAGTCGTAAGGTTTACGCCTTCATCTGCTTCATAGAAGATTCCAGAAGCATTCGAACCGGTTGAGTTCAGAAGGCTCGGGCTGGTTTTTGAATTGCTGGAGGCGCGGATGTCTTCATACAGGACTTTTCCGTTGTAGTAAGTGGTGTATGTAAGAGCCAGGGGGTCAACCGAGTCAAAAACCTTTTTCTGGGTATAGAGGGTGGCTCCGTTAACCGAGCTTGCAAGGGCAGGGTTGGTCAGAATATTGAGAGGGCCATGTGCATAGTGCTGCCAGGGGCCGTAGATGAAAGTCCTCAGGTTTGTTGCCCCGAGTACGAGATTGGAAGTGGAGTCCAGGCTTGAGGATGTCCCAAGTGCGGTTTCATATTCCCTGACAAGTTCTTCGAGCAGAGGTTCCCTTGAGGTGATAAGGGTGGAGAGATTCATACTCATGTTGAGCGTTTCTCCGGATTCGAGGTCCACAAGGGTGTAATTCAAAAGAGGAATTTCGAAGATATAGTAAATCGTATATTTTTTGCCAGAGGGAGATATTTCCCGCTGCAGGGTCCCGTTAACTTTTCTTACCTTGATCTGCTCGGGTTCTATTTCAGGTTCTACATTAATGGCATATTCCATGAAGGTGTGGCTGTTGCCCTGGTAGTTTGTCGAAAGCAGCCGGTTAAAAGCCTCTGCCGCAATATCCTTTATGGGGCTTGCTTCAATCCGGAACCAGTCTGAGGCTTTGAGTTCGTCTCCATAATAGAGTTCAATGGATGCATACCCGGATTCTGCAGTTTCCGGAATTTCCATGTATTCGTCAAAGGAAACTTTTTGAAGAAAACCGGTAGCTTGTCCATAGTTCACACGTTTAATTTCCTGTCCAGAAGAGTCATTTACAACCAGGACAACGTCCCTGTTTTTCCATAGCGATTCGACTTTACCCCAGACGTCTGAGGGCAGGTTTATGAAGATTTGAAGTGTGTCTCCCTTCTCAAGGTTCTGGTTTTGCGGAATTACCATAAAATGATCTTCAGAGAACCTTTCAACCGGAGCACCATCGGGCAGGATCACAGGATGTTCTCCCTGCCACTCCAGGGCTTCCGTCCCGGCATAGTTAAGGCAGCGAGCAAGGTCAGATGCCGCAAGGGATATAGCTGTCTGCCTGGGATCGCTTTTCTCTGTAGTATAGATTGTTTCGGCAACCTCGCTGTCCATTTTCAAAAGGTAGACCGAGGTAAAGGTTGCAGCAAGGACAATGAAAATTCCGATTATGGCATAAGGAATATAGGCGCTGGTATCCTGAAAAAACCAAGAACATTTAGAACATTTAATAGATTGTTTCCCAGCTATATGCCTCACTCCGGAAAATTGAAGATTATAAAAAATTAAGAGATTAATGTAAAAAATATTAGATAGTTTTATGCATAAATAGTTTACTTTATACTGGAGAGATTTATAAATAAAAATAAAAGATAGGCAAGTAAAAAACAAAGAAAAAAGTAAAAAAACTAAGTAAAGAACAAAGGTCGTTCCCTGCTCCATGGTTGATATTTTGGTATTAGAGCTCCCAGCACTGGTCATAGAGTTTGTTTTATCTACTGTACGCAGGCGGGCTCAAGCCTTGCGCGGCGCGTGAAAAGAAAGAACGCGAGATGCCATTTGCGGTCATTTCGGAATAATCCCAACCAATTAATCAGAGAGCACCGATATTTCATTTACTGATGAGGATATACTTCACCCTTAACTGATAATCCTTCCAAGGAAATAGCCGGGCTTCGCGCTTGTAATTTCCACTTTCGTGTATTCACCGGGCTTGAGAGTAGATCCGCTAATCACAACAGGACGATAAGAGTCTGTACGTGTGAGGACATCCCCCATTTCCGTGTATTTTGAAACAAAAGCTCTGCCTTTCCAGCCAATCATCTCCTGCTTGGACTTAAGCTTTATCTGCTCGCATACTTTGTGCAGGTCGTGGGAACGCTGCGCGGAAATCCGGGAATCGAGGTTCCGGAAAGAAAAGGCTTTAGTGTGCGGGCGGGGGGAGTATCTGGAAATATTGATCTTTTCCGGGCGGTACTTTTTTACCCATTCTATGGTTTCTTCGGAATCCTCATCGGTTTCATAACAGAAGCCAACAATTATGTCGGTAAAAAGGGAGAGGTCCTCGAAGCGAGCACGGAATTTCGTAATGATTGTGTCCACGGAATCCATTTTATGCAGGCGGTTCATATTTTTCAGGACAGAGTGAGAGGCGGACTGGATCGGGAGATGGAGGAGTTTGAAAACCTTATCAGAGTCAAAGGCATCCACAAGATCGTCCAGGATAGGGAGGACGGAAAAGGGATTCATCATTCCGACCCTCACCTTGAAGTCGCCGGGGATTTCCGAGATCATACGCAGGAGTTCAGGGAGTTTGACGCCTGTATCCATACCGTACTGACTGTCGTCCTGTGAGGTGAGCCAGATTTCCCTGCAGCCCTCTGCAACTGCGGAGCGAATGTCTTTTACAATTTCCTCAGGTGGGAAAGAACGGAGCTTGCCCCTTGCATGCTTTACGATACAGTAAGAGCAGGCGAAATTGCAGCCCTGGGAGATCTGGCAGATATGGATATTTGGATTTGAGCGCTCGCGCGGAACATTAAGGAAGCCGAGAGGCTCGGAAGTCCGCAGTTCCAGATGCTCTCCCCCAGGTAACCCTTCCATTCTCCTCTTTTCGATTGAGGAAAGAAGCTCGCCCAGACGAGAAACCGCATTTACTCCAAGAATATGGGCTTCGGGGTTTGCATGCAGAATGTCTTCAAGCTGGACTTCGGGCATGCAGCCAGAAACAATTACCTGTACACCCTTTTCGCCCATAATGCGGATCTTATAGAGAATCTTCTGTTCTGTTGTGTACTTGACCGTACAGGAGTTGCATATATAGACCTCTGCCTGGCCGGCAGCATCAGGGCTCAATAATTCGTGCCCTAGCCTCTCCACGCTTGCTTTCATAATCTCGGCTGATGCCTGGCTTGCAGAACAACCAAAACTCTCAAGATAGACTTTCATACTCTGCCTTCACGCTTTGATTTAATACTTTGAATTCTTTGACTTAAAATTTTGAATTATTTGACTTAAAACTTTGAATTAATACTTCGACTCGAAATTTTACAGTTTGTCCTGAAATTTAGAACTGAAACTTAGAACTGAAATTTAGAACTGAAATTTAGAACTGAGATTTAGAACTGACATTCATAATCCGCATTTTCTGATTATACCAGAAGATACCTGATTCATACTGGTCCGTGTTTCAAAAAAGGATTAAAAATGAAAATATGAAAAAAGGATTTACAGGTAGAGAGGAGTCTCCCGCTTATCCTTGATATAAATACTGTCTGTGAACCTGACAGCTCCGGATGCACCCATGGAAACCGTGTGTACTCTGGCATCTCCACTGCCGAAGAGGTTGACTTCACGCAGGAAATGGCCCGGAGTTACGGCTGTTGCGGAAAAAATGACATCATTACCTGGAACAAGTTTGTTGGTATCAAGGACATCATTAAGTCTCTCAGAGGTGATCCCCATCTTTTCGAGCCGGGGCATTTTTTCCTCTATTTCTTCATCAATCTTGTCCTTGGGTTTCCCATTTGCAACAGTTGGCAGGACAAGCCTTGCAAGGATTTTTCCACCCAGGATCTTGATTGCAGCAGCTGTCAGGACAGCCTCTCCCGAGCCACCTGCACCCATGACTACATGGATGCCTGAGCCGCGGATAGCGGTTGCAACGCCCGGCATGAGGTCTCCGTCAGTAACCAGCCTTACACGGGCTCCGGCTTCCCGAATTTCAGTTATCTTCTGGGCATGCCTGGGGCGGTCGAGGATTACGACAACGAGTTCTTCAACGCTTCTTCCAAGCGCTTTTGCAACAATTTCGAGGTTGTGCCTGACAGGAGCATCAAGGTCGATCCTTTCATCAGGATGGTTCTTTTCATAACGAACGACATCGGGACCGACAACTATCTTGTCCATATAAATATCCGGGCCGTGGAAGATCCCTCCCCTTTCAGCCATTGCCATTACTGCAACCGAACCCGGGAAGCCGTCTGCGGTGAGGTTTGTACCTTCCAGGGGGTCGACTGCAATATCAACCTCAAGGTCTCCTATTCCTGTCCCGACCTCTTCCCCGATATAAAGCATAGGAGCTTCGTCTCTTTCTCCTTCCCCTATTTTTATTATGCCCTTCATGTCAAGTTTATTCAGCATCCTTCGCATGGAGGCAACTGCCACCTGATCAGCAAAGTGCTTGTCCCCGCGTCCCATCTGATAGGCTGCGGCAATGGCAGCAGTTTCTGTTACCTGAATAAGCCTTGGAAGTAACTCACATTCAATGGGCCCAGCGCACTCAATCATTTCTTCTACTGTCTTTGGATGAGGCATGATAATCGACTCTTATTTCCTGATTCCTGATAATATCCTGAGAATAAAATCCTGTTCTGAATATTCCCTTAATCTGTTAATGTGATCTGTTAACACAATAGTATATTAATATCTATTGGAAGAATCCAGATACAAATATCTCATTAAATGTTTATCGAAGCAAGCCCTGTCGGTAAAATTCCTTGAACTCGTATCCCATTGAACTCATTTCAAAATCACACTGAACTCGTTTCAAAATCACACCTGTACTTATTCCTGACAAATAAAAAATCCATATAATTAGATTTATATAAAATACCTTATGATTACTGAAAAAACCTCTATATTTAAAACAGGACAACCACTGATTCCACTTCATAACTAAAGTGAAAAAACATGAAAATACATTGCCTCCAGCACCTTAAAAACGAGACCCTTGGAAACATAGGGACCTGGGCAGCTCTAAAAGGGCACAGCCTTACAAAAACTATGCTTTATGAAAAACCTGTCTTTCCTGAGCCTGAAGAGTTCGATATGCTCCTGATAATGGGGGGCACGATGAGTGTTTATCAGGAGAAGGAGTTCCCATGGCTAAGGCCTGAAAAAGAGTTTGTAAAAAAGGTGATAGATACAGGCAAACCTGTGCTTGGGAGCTGTTTTGGAGCACAGATGATCGCAGAGGTTCTGGGTGGAAAGGTTACCAGAAACAGGTTCAAGGAAATAGGCTGGCACAGGGTAAAAGCTCTGGCAGAAGAAAACCTGAACAATGGGAGAGGGATAAACTCAGAGCTTCCAGCAGGCTTATTTCCCGAATTTACCGCATTCATGTGGCATGGAGACACTTTTGAAATTCCGCCAGGCGCAGTAAGACTTTTCGAAAGCGAAGCCTGTCCGAACCAGGGTTTTATTTACAAAGGAAACATTATCGGGCTGCAGTTTCACCCTGAAGCTGACAGGTGGTGGATAAGAAATATTATCGATGATTCGGGGCATGAGCTTGTTGAAGGAAAGTTCATCCAGTCCGAAAAGGAAATCTATGGGCAGGAAAGCCTTTTTGAAGATTCAAATGATCTTGCTTTTTCCCTGATGGACTGGTTTGAGAAAAAGTGCGAAATTTGGAAGTAAAGGCGAAAAAGTCGAAGTATAAACTAACAGCTGGCTATTAATGAGGAGCTAAAATTATTTGGGCAGGTATGAAGATTAATAAAAATCCTGCTCATTTTAAGAAATCTCTCTCATTTTAAGAAATCTCTCTCATTTTAAGAAATCTGCCAGCGCCACCCTCTCGATCACGAGTTCCGGGATACGTTCTTCTCCTGAAGCTTCTATTTCTGCATCTGTGATTCTGAAGAGAGAAAGAATTCCTTTTCGTTTATAACTGGAATAAGCAAGCAGTTCGGAACATGGTTTTTCTTCAATGAGCTTCCGAATTTCGGAGAAAGCAAGAATTACATCATCCATTTTCCCAAGCAGCACGAAAATCGCATTATTTTCTCCTTCATGCAGCCCTATAGAAAAACTCCTTTCAATCTGCCTCTCTCCGGCTGCATAACGCATGATCTCGATGCCTGGATCTTTTGCTACGTTGCTGCCTGCTGCGACAGCCCTGAGAGCCTTCCCTACTGCAAAATGAAGATGCCTTTCGCCCGCGATCAGGTCAGCATTCAAGCCCTGAATGGTTACTTTGTTTTCGGAAGCGATTGTGGTTATTATTTTAAGAAAACCGGGAAGGTTGGGGATTCTCACCGCTCCACAAATAACCTGGATTTCCCTTTGTATTTCCATACTCCTGCCATATCCCGGGCTTTACAATAAGGATTTCGGTTGGGAAAAATGTATGATAAAATGAGCAGGCACTCCGGATCCTGATATAAAAGCTTTTATTCTTCCAATGTATAGACTTAGTGAGTAATAAAATGAATGAAGTGATTATAAATATATTATAAAATATCATAAAATATTTTGCACATAAGAAGTCAAGAGAACTGAGTTTGTGGGTTTTCGGGAAGGTGTTAAACATAATAAATAAAAAGACTAAGTCTGAGTTCTGTTTCTGTTCGGCTATTCCACCCAATGGCCTTACTGCAGTCTATAAGGAAACAGAAGACAGGACAGAACTTACAGCAGCTTATATTAAAGCAGGATTACAACAAAAAGAACGCTGCATCTGGATTGTCCCGGATCCCGAGAGTGCAGAATTAGCAAAAGATTTGCTTTCAAACTCAGAGTTAGATGCCGAAAGCTGCATAACGAAAGCCAGGCTTAAGATAATTCCCCTGCAGGAAACAGAAGCCCTTTCCGCCAAACAGCCAGAAACTTCAGGGATTTATTTTGATTGGAAAGCAGGGGTTCCGCAGAAAGAGATTATTAAGTTTATTCACACAGGAAACTGGCGATACCTGCGCATCAATCTTGAAGTTAAAACCGTCGGAAAGTCAATTACCAGCTCCCTTAAGGAACTAAGACGTATCCTTGCTGAGAATATGCCTGAAAAGAAAATCAGGCCACTCTTTATGATTAAAGAGGGAGATATTTCCTCAGGGGATGTCTTCGACCTTATAGAAGCCGGGGAGAAATTGGTGATCAAAAAAGATGGGAAATGGAAATTTCTTCGAATAAAGCAAGAAAGTACGGACAAAAAATTTAAGACATTACTTGAGAGTTCAAGTGACTCTATTCTGATACATGATATGAAAGGCAGGGTCATGGAAGCAAACCATATAGCCTGCGAACTTTTCGGATATACACGCAGTAAAATGCTCGGAAAGCACATAAAAGATTTAAGGACTAATATCCACCTGACTGAATTCGGACAACAGATAGAGAAGCTAAAGCAAACAGGATATTTTACTTTTGAAATGGATTCCCTGCGGAGGGACGGCACGGTCACACCTCAGGAAATCAATAACAGGCTAATTGAATACGAAGGAGAAGCAGCCGTAATATCCATAGGGAGGGATATTAGCCAACGCAAACGGACCGAAAAAGCCCTGAAGGATTCCGAAAGAAAATATCGCATGCTTTTTGAAGAGTTTCCCGGAGGAATCGCCCAGTTCGACAAGTATGGAACTATCATCGTATGCAACGAAAACTTTGTAAACTTTACAGGCAGTAGTGAGAACGAAAAACTAATTTTCAATTTGTTGAACCCTCCAGAAGAGAAGAAGCCGGAAGAAAAAAGCTTTACATGCCTCCCCGAAGTTCCTATCCATTGCGACATAAAATATATTTCCAGCCTTAAGAACGAAAGTATACCTGGTGAGATAACCTACAAACCTCTTATTTCGGAAAATTCCAGATTTAACGGTGGCATTATTCTTGTGGAAGACCTGACTGAGGTAAAGAGGCTGGAAATTGTACGGCTTCAGCAGAGTGAAGCCCTTAAAAAAATGATAGATTCAATCCCAACGCCTGTATTCTGTAAGGATAAGAACGGAATTTATGTTGCCTGTAATCGGGCTTTTAAAACTTTTATTGGGTTAGAAAAAATAGATATCCTTGGAAAGTCACTATATGATTTTGCCCCCATAGAGATTGCCGAAAAATACCATCCTATGGATAAATCACTGGTAAAACAAGGAAAAAATCAGGTCTACGAGTCCTCTCTTAAATTTGCCGACGGCTCAATGCATCAGGTCATAATCAACAAATTTGTATTCAATGGCCTTATAGAGGAAGACTCCGTGCTCATCGGCATTATGATTGACATAACCGAACGCAAGCAGGCCGAAGAAAAATTGCTTCAGGCAAAAATGGCTGCTGAAACTGCAAACAGAGCGAAAACTACTTTCATTGTCAACATGAGCCACGAACTGAGGACTCCCCTGAACGCGGTTATAGGGTTCTCAGACCTCCTCTTAAGTGAGACTTTCGGGCCCCTTAACGAGAAACAAAAGAGGTATACTGAAAATATTTCAAACAGTGGAGCACATCTTCTTGACGTGATCAATAATGTTCTGGATATCTCAAGGCTTGAGCTGGGAAATATTGAGCTTTATTACGAAACAGTGAACATATCCGGAGTAATTGAAGAAGTTCAGAGAGTGCTTTATCCCATCTCAGCTGAGAAAAATATCAGCATAGAATATAATATTGAGCAGGGACTGAAAACCACAATTGCTGACAGGGTAAAGCTCAAACAGATCCTATACAACATTTTGAACAATGCAATTAAGTTCTCATCCGAAGGCGGGAAAGTAAACATCACTGCAGAGCTTAAGGAAGACATGATTGAGATCAGTGTAAAGGATGACGGTATCGGCATAAATGAAGATGATTATGAAAGAGTTTTCCAGCCTTTCGTACAGATTGATGAGTCCATATCCAAGAAATATGAAGGAGTAGGGCTTGGGCTTGCACTCGTCAAAAAGTTTGTCGAACTCCACGGAGGAAAGGTATGGGTTAAAGCCAGCCCCGGGAAAGGCAGTACCTTCACCTTCAGAATTCCAAAAAGACCTGAAAACAAAATCCCGGAAAAGGAAGTCACGAATCCTTTACAGATCTTGTAGAACCCTGAAATTGAAAAGGAAAAAGAAACAGTTAGAGAAGAAAGAAAATTAAAGGTAATCGGAGAAAAATGAATAGAATTAGAGGGTAGAGGAAAAATAGGAAAAAATAGAAAAAAATAAAAATAGAAAAAAAGCCGAAGTTTTCATTATGGGCTCCGAATTACCAAACATTTGAGAACAACCTCAACCACAACTAACCCTAGCATCACCACCAAAAAAAGAATAAAAAGGTTGAGGATGATCTGGCCGACTTTTGTCCTGATTGCCGCCAGTTCATGCATATGGATTCCCATATATAAATATGAAAGGGACAGTATATAACCATATGGAAATCACCCTACTTCCAAATAGGTGCGCCTGAAAATCCGGTTAGAAAAGAAGTTTCAGGTTCTTACTCTTTTAGCGATTTACTCTGCACTGTAATTGATTTCTGACACTAATCAGCCATTTATTACTTATTACCACCATTAATGCTCTTCCAGTAATCATTTTTGATCTTTCAGGAATAATTTTGTATCATTTTCTTCAATTACCCTGACAAAATTCCTGTCTGAGAGATCTTCTTTTCCGGACCAGAAGATCGCTTTGTGGTATTTCCATACTTTAGGGTCAAACTCGAGAATCCCAACGTGGAGCGTTAGTTCAAGCAGGAACCAGTAAGTTGCAGCCAGGTGAACCAGACGGATAAGGCCCAATGCAGATACACCCAGATAAGGTGCGAAGTATCCGGCAATGGAGATGATCCACTGAGCCACAGGAAGCCCTAAAAGAGACCAGTTAAGGTTGTAAAGCACTATACCTGTGACAGCGATAAAGAAGATTGCCGTGCTTTCGATGATGATAAGTAGCTTGAGCATGGGGTGCAGTTTTGTTATGTAATGCCCTTCTTTTACATCATAGATGGTAAATGCCGGATACTCCCTCCTACCAAAGAAATTAAGGATAATTGCCTTCAGACGTTTTGCATCCTCGACCCCGAAAATGTAGCTTTCAAAAAAATGGTTGAAGCGGATCTTTAGACTGCACGTTCCCGGACACGAAAAGACATTATAAGGGACAAGAATCCAGTTTGCGACCAGGAAAAACGGGACTGAAATCATATGAAGGGTGCGGGCTGTATGAAACTCCATGAAATCCCAGCCGAGATAAATTTTAAGTCCGGTAACAACGAGAATCAGCATAGAGAGCAGGTGGACAAGGTGTGTCACCCGTTCAAGCAACGTATAGCGCTCAACGACCAGACTGTACTCCATACCCGGATTTTCTTTTTGTCCACCCATATCCTCGCCCCCTGATCAGACCACCCTGAACTGCCCTTTTTGCTGCCCTTTGAGGTCAATAGCATGAATCGCACAGGCCAGACAGGGATCGTAAGATCGGGAAGTGTGAAGGATGCTGAGAGGGTTTGTATAATCAACTCCGAGCGCATTTTCTGCAGCCGAAATCTTTGAGCCTGAAAGAGCCTGCTCCACGGGGCCCGGAATTCCAGCGGAGTTTCGCGGTGCCATGTTCCAGGTGCTCGGCACAACAGCCTGATAGAGCGTGACTTTTGAGTCCGGCCCTGTTTTTATCCAGTGCCCCAGAGCGCCCCTCGGAGCTTCCCAAAGCCCCATGCCTTCCGAATCCTTTGCCATTGAAAGATCGGTGGGAACCGCAAATTTTCCATTGGGGTTCAAATCCTCGGCCAACCATTTAATGAGTTCGGAGGACACCACCAGGATCTCCTGCATCCGGGCAAGCATGCGCAGGTAGGTATTGGTAATCGGGTAACCCTTTTCCCTGAACATCTCTGCGAGGCCCGTGATAAGAGGATCTTTCATGACAAGCATACGGGAAAGAGGCCCAACCTCGCAGGGGATTCCGTCGTAGTGAGGGGCTTTTACCCAGGAATACCGGCTTTCAACCCCCCGAGAATAATCTATTTCATCGGGTTCCGGTTCCGGCTGAGTGGTCCCTTCCAGAGGGGACCGGTCAGACTCGGAGTCCACGTAGAAGGAATGGGCAATACTCTCAGTAATTTTTCTGTGATCGAACTTCTGAAGCTCAAGATTTCCGTTCAGAAAACCCGAAGGAATAACCCTGGAATCGGGAGGGCTTGTAGGGTCATACCCATCTCCGAGTTCAGGCTTGAAGAAAAGCCCGTAAACAAGGTAACCAATCTTTGAGGGGTCACTGTACCCTCCTATCCGGTCAAGTTTCATACTCACCGGAAGCCCCAGGACTTCCTCGCCTATGAGCTCAGAGCCGAAAGCCGCGTACAGCGGGACATCACCCCAGCCTGCCGCATAGGAAAAGTCATTTGAAACGAGAGAAGCATCCACAAGTTCCTGCAGGCGGTCAACCACGAAACCTACAGCTTTTTGTGGGGAAGAGGCAAACCGCGTGTTTTCGACCCAGGTCTCAGGGGAAACTCCAAGAGCGACGTTCTCTACAAAATCCATAAATTTCCAGTAATAAGCAGCAAGCTGCCCTATATCTGCAGCGGTGGGCCCGTAGGTCACACCTCCGACATGCGCAGCGACAGAATGGGGCATCTTTGCTCCGAAGAGGGAAATAGCTTCATGCAGCCGCCGCTTTTCCCCGAGTGCAGCTACGTACCCACTTCCAACCGGAATATCAACTCCATCGAGCCTGTAACTGATGGGGGTAAACCTTCCGAGCAGTTCGTCCCAGACAGCTTTTCCGGAATCTCCATAGTTTCCTAAAAGGGTTCTGTATGCGGGGTTTGCAAGATCCGGGCCCCAGAGGACGTAGACGTGAGTTGCGTGACTGGCTATTAGGTTCAAAGCCTGGTGGATGTTGCGCATTACAAGAGCATCTTTGGGAACTGTATCCTCAACCCCGAAGAGCTGGTCAAGGGCATTTGCCGCTGCAATGGAGTGGGTAGTCGGGCAGACCCCGCAGATCCTCTGGGTAAGGAGGGCAGCATCCCTGGGGTCCTGGTTCTGGAGGAAGCGTTCAAAGCCCCTGAGCATGAGCCCCATACTCTGGGCTTCGGTAACTATCCCTTCCTCATTGACCTGGGTAGTAATCCGGTAGTGCCCTTCAATCCTGGTAAGCTGATCAACCGTAACCTCGACCATTTACTCATCCCCCTGATCTTTTTTTGCGGTCTCACTTTTTTCGTCCTCCTCGCTTTTTTCTTCCCTTTCTTCAGGCTGTTTTCCCTTTTCTTCAGGCTTTTCTTTTATGGCAATTCTCCGGACTGCATGGGCGCCTGCCGCAAGCAGGGAAGCCCCGATGGCAACTTTTGCGACGGTACCAATATTGATGCCTACAATCCCAACATCTTCAATTTCCTGGAAGAAGGGGCGTGAACTCTCAGGAAAACCCGGAGAGACACATGAAATGCAGGGAGACCCTGACTGAGGGCAGAGGCTGTGGTAACCGTTCCAGCGGCGTATAGCACAATCCGCATGGGTGTATGGAGCCTTGCACCCCAGTTTCCAGAGGCACTTTGGGCCGCTGACCACAGTATCAAACTCCCCTTTGTCATAGTAGCCCCTCCTCGGGCAGTTGTCATGGATGACGTGATCCGGAGGGAAAAAGACCTTCGGACGCAGCCATTCGTCAAGCACGTAGGGAAGGTCGTCAGGGACCTTAATTTTCCCGAGCACAACTGCGGCAAGAGTAAGGAGCATCCAGTCCGGATGGGGAGGACAGCCGTTGATATTGATTACCGGTTTTTCAAGCCCGTATTCCGTGAGGATACCCCTGTCCCGGTCCTCCATGGTGAAGGCAACTCCCCTGAAGTCCATAAGGTCCCGGATCTCGCTGTCTGCTGAATTAACTCCGCCATTGGTTGCACACTGCCCCACAGCCACGATGAAAGCAGCATTTTCCGCAGCCCTCCGGAAAATATCCTTGTAGGTCTTCCCACCCAGGAAACAGTACTTGCCAGTGCCTTTCGGCCCGTTAGCAATTGCTCCTTCGGCAACAAGAATGTACCCTTTTTCCGCAATCACTTCTTCAAAAAGGATCTCGGAATTGAGTTCAGAAGTGCCTTCCATTTTTCCGTCCACGTAAATCCCCTGCTGGCCGAGCAGGACTTCGTGGTACGCAAGCCTCAGGTTAAGGCGAGAGAAGGCCTGAAGCACATCAGGCTCACCCCCATTCAACAGAGAAATTGAACAGCCGGTACATTCCCCGCCGTGGACCCAGACAATCCTTGTCTCCGCAAATTCCAGAGCTCGTACAATGTCGCCTCGATAGGTTTGCAAAAACAAAGATGCCCCAAGAGCCCCGATGGCTTTAAGAAAGGTACGCCTATCCATCTTCATGAAATCCAGATTCTTGAACCTGTCAAGATCCCCTTCCCCACTCATTCCACACCCCTCATGTAAAAATAGAATAATTTAGTACAAAAGATAGTAGATAATATATCATTAATAGCAGACCCAATTGATAAAAAAGTAACTCAAAAAATAAGTACTCCATTATTGATAAGTTGATATTTTCCTGAAAACACTCTGATAATCGAATTTTGCTCTCATAAAAGGAAAGGTACTGAGGAAAAAGAAACCAGAGAGTAAAATAACAAAAACGGAAAGAAGAATTACAAAAAAAAGAAAGAAGAATTACAAAAAAAAGAAAGAAGAATTACAAAAAACAGAAAGAAGAATTACAAAAAACGGAAAGAAGAATAGTAAAAACAGAAAGAAGAATAAAAAAATTCAGATAAGCTCAGAGATTTCTTCCCTTATCAGCTTTATTGCTTCATCTACAGCCTTAAGGACTTCAGGACTGATATCCCGGGAGATTTCAGTAGCTAATTCTCCAATCTCTATTCCTATTACCACAATTTCCGGAAGGGACTGCACCTGTTCCCCAATTCTCAACACATCGGTAATTGTGAGATCGTGCACCGAGACCAGTGTGTGCGGCTCAGTGCCCTTTATCAGGTCCCTGCCTTCGATGCGGTGTACTGAACCTGTCCGGCTGCCTGTAAGGACTGCATCAACTATTATGACTTTTCTCGCATCGTCAAGCAGGTTCAGGAGGTCAAGCCCGCAGACCCCCGCATCTGCTATATCGAGGCCTTCAAGCCCTTCAAGTTCCGTTTTTTTAAGGACTTCGATAACTTTCAGGCCGACGCCATCATCGCCCATTAGCGGGCTTCCGCAGCCCAGGATCCTTACAGGAGCATGTAATATAGACATATTTTCACGTTACGAAGTTGAACATCTGTTTTTCATTCTTTTCTAGCAGCTTTCTATGCCTATATTACATTTTTCCCGGACTTTGGAATTCCCCTGGCATTAATCTTTTACGACTTCAGAAGGCGTATCGGACGATTCGTGCCAGATCTCACTGTCAGAAAGTTGTTTTGGTTTGGGTTTAACGATTTCTGCGTAACGGGAATCTGAAAGGTCCTCTTTTCCGGACCAGAAGATTGCTTTGTGATTCTTCCAGACATGCGGGTTAAACTCAAGGATACCCACGTGGACAACCAGTTCAAATACAAAAAAATACGTCATTACCAGGTGGAGAGCCCTGTAAAACTGCAGGGAAGACATATTGAAAGCAGGTGCAACCAGGTCTCCTGCCGTAAGGATCCATGACCCTATAGGGAGGCCTAAGAGTGCCCAGTCAAGCCTGTAAATGACAATACCTGAAACGGCAATCACGAAGATAGCGGTGCCTTCGAGCACAATAAGGATCTTCATTAAGGGGTGGAGTTTGGTCTTATAGTGTCCCGACACCTCATCATAAATGGTGAATGCGGGGTACTCACCCTTTCCGAAGAAATTGAGGATTATTGCCTTCAGGCGCTTTGCATCTTCAGGACCGAAGACGTAATGGTCCATGAAATGTGCAATTTTTTCCTGAACTCCACCTTCACTTGAAGAGAAGATGTTGTACGGAATAAGGATCCAGTTCACTGCAAGCAGAGCAGGAACTGTGATCATGTGAAGGGCGCGGGCATTGTGGAAACTCATAAAGTCCCAGCCTGCGTAGATTTTTAACCCGGTAATGATGAGCACCAGCATTGAAATAGCGTGGATGGTATGGGCCGTCCTGTCAAGGACGGTATACCGCTCAACAACCATCGGGTTGTCTTTGGATTTCATTTATAGGTCATCTCCTTATACTATTCTTAAAGTACGTGGAGCGTTTTTCCCGGTTAGGTCAATGGTATGGACTGCGCATGAAACACACGGGTCATAGGACCTACCGATATGGAGGATGTTAACAGGATTGGTGTAATTGACACCAAGAGCATTGTCTACGGCATTGATTTTTGCCCCTATCAGAGCCTGCTCAAGAGGACCGGGTACGCCTGCACCATCTCTCGGGGAGAGATTCCAGGTGCTCGGAACTACAGGCTGGTAGGTGATAACCTTAGAGTTGCTGTCAGTGGAAACCCAGTGCCCGAGAGCACCACGTGGAGCTTCCCAGAGACCCATGCCTTCCGAATTCTTTGCCATTGAAAGGTCGGTGTCAACAGCAATCTTGCCGTTAGGATCGTAATCGACAGTTACCCACTTAAGGAGCTCGTTTGCGAGAATTGCGGTTTCCTGGATACGAGCCATCATTCTTGTGTAAACGTTAGCTGCAGAGTAACCTTTCTCGTTAAAGGCCAGAGCAAGTCCGGTCACGAGCGGCTCTTTAGCTGCAAGCATACGTGCAAGAGGCCCAACCTCACAGGGAGTTCCGTCATATCTCGGAGCCTTATTCCAGGTGTACCTGCTCTCGGAGCCCTGGTCAAAGCGGATTGCCTCGGGATCGGTAAACGGATTGGTTTCACCTTTTGAGGGGTGGAGGTCAGCTGTGTCATCATAGAAGGCGTGAGCAACGCTTTCAGTAATCTTGCTTGCATCAAAATTCTGATATTCGAGGCTTCCGGTCACAACACCTGAAGTCAGGAAGCGGTCTCCTGCAGGGCTGTTCGGATCATATCCGTCCCCATTCTCAGGTTTGTAGAACCCACCGTATGAAAGGAAGGCGATCTTTGAGGGGTCGCTATATCCGCCTATTTTGTCGTGCTTAAGGCTTGCAGGAAGACCAAGCAGAGTTTCTCCAACAAGTTCGGAACCAAAGGCTGCATAGAACTCCGCATCTCCCCAGCCTGCTTCCCTGGAGAAGTCATTTGAGGCTACGGATTTCTCAACAAGGCCTTTGAGGTGTTCAACCACGAAGCTTACTGCCTTCTGAGGGGAGCTTGCATTGTAAGTGTTTTCAATCCAGGTCTCGAATGGAACCTTTAAAGTGTAATTCGAAACGAAGTCCATGACCTGAAGATAATAAGAGGAAAGTTTGCCAATATCTGCCACGTTTGGCTTGTAGGTATATCCGCCCGGATAGGATGTGACCTGGTGGGGCATTTTTCCGCCAATTACCGCAATTGCTTCCTGAAGGCGTTTCTTTTCAGGAATTGCTGCAAGGTAGGAGGACCCTACAGGCACGGATTCCCCGTCGATCTTGTAGCTGATCGGGGCAAATCTGCCGACCATTTCTTTCCAGACGGCATTTCCGGTTTCCCCGAGAGGGGTAAGGACATCACGGTATGCAGGGTTTGCAAGGTCAGGGCCCCAGAGTATGTATATGTGGGTTGCATGGCTTGCAATGAAGTTTAAAGCCTGGTTAATGTTCCTTGCTACAAGTGCATCTTTTGGAATGGTATCAGCCACACCGAAGAGCTGGTCAAGGGCGTTGGCGGCTGTGAGGGAATGAGAAGTAGGACATACCCCGCAGATCCTCTGGACAAGAAGGGCTGCATCCCTCGGGTCTTGATTCTGCAGGATGCGTTCAAAGCCTCTGAACATGAGGCAGGAACTCTGGGCATCAGTTATAACGCCCTCAGCATTTACTTCAGTGGACAGGCGAAGGTGACCTTCAATTCTTGTTAAGGGGTCGACTGTAACGTTTACCATTTTTTACTCACTCTCCTTTCATTCTCCGAACAGCATGTACCCCTGCAGCTACGGTAGCAGCACCGACTGCAACCTTGGATAATGTGTCAATATTTGCCCCAAGAAGCACGCCCTTGTCTTCAGCTTCAACATAAAAAGGCCTTGATGAGTCAGGGAAGCCGGGTTCAACGCAGGCAATACAGGGGGAACCTGCCTGAGTACACATACTTACGGAACCATTCCAGCGGCGAATGGCACAGTCGGCGTGAGAATAAGGAGCTTTACAGCCTAATTTCCAGAGGCACTTTTCTCCGCCAATCTGCTCATCGAACTCTCCACGGTCATAGTAGCCGCGGCGAGGGCAGTTTTCATGTACTGTGTGGTCGGTAGGGAAAAAGACCTTGGGCCTTCCGTACTGGTCAAGGATGGTCTCCAGGTCTTCGGGAACCTTAATCTTGTTAAGGATTATCGCACCTACGGTAAGGAGAATCCAGTCCGGGTGTGCAGGACAGCCAGGGATGTTAATTACGGGCTTGTGGATCCCAAGCTCTGTGAGCATGCCTTTTGAGCTATCTTCCTTTGTGAAAGCCACTCCCCTGTAATCCGTAACCTGGGAAACAGCACTGTCAGCGCAGGCAATTCCCCCATAAGTGGCACAGGTTCCAACTGCAAGGATAGCGTTGGCACGTGTTGCAGCTTTTGCAAAGAGCTCTTTGAAAGTCCTGTTCCCGATAACGCAGTAGCGCCCCGAGCCATCCGGACCGTTTGCAATTGCGCCTTCCACGACAAGGATATAGTTGCCTTCTTCGATAAGTTCGTCAACGAGAAGCTCGGAGTTCAGTTCAGAGGTGTTTACAGGCTCGCCATCGACAAATAGCCCCTGCTGGGCAAGAAGAGTTTCATGGTAAGCAATGTTGACATTGAGCTTGCTGATTGCCTGGACAATATCAGGATTGCCTCCGTTTAAAATGGATTCGGAACAGCCAGTGCACTCAGCACCATGAAGCCAGATAATCTTTGTCTCTGCAAACTCAAGCGCACTTGCGATCTCTGTTTTATAGGTGCCAAGAAATGTAGTTGCGCCAAGCACGCCTACAGCCTTCATGAAAGTACGCCGGTCTAGTTTTAAAAAATCTAAACTATCCAGTGTACGAATAAGATTTTTCATTCCAGTACTCATCTCTACCACATCTTGTTTTTTACCCAAAATATATGTACTAAAGACATATTTAATTTAAATTTGTTATAATTATATAATCATGTATATAAATATACCAATAATGTTTTCAATGAGGGAATAGTATTTAAGGATTTTTACACTATAGAATAAATATATTAATGATGTAAAAGAAGTTTGATTTCAGTCGAATACCCAGCTAGCTTGCTGCGGGGATGGAAAACTTCCCCGAGAACCGTTAGTGATAATACGATTTATCGATTCCATTTTTTGTTTGTTAACTTCTGCTCGAACTAAGTCGTATTAGGGTTATTGTTTATTTTTATGGCATTTGGAGGGAGTGCAAACATACCCCGTTGTTTGCAGCGGAGTGCTCCAGCACAACTTAGATTAAATATAAATCTTGAATTAAATTAACCTTAATAATAGTCAAAACGGGTTATCGAACATTGTAAAAATAATTTCCTAAGTCGGCTCAAAAATAAGAGCAAAAAACAGGTATCAATTTTGAAGGCGAAATTAAAAACAAAAAAGATATAATAGAGAACTATACAATTGCGCAAAATAATATTCACCAATACACTTTATTATAAAGCCCAGGGATTTAGTTCCCGGCATATTCTAGCATACTAACCCTGAGAATTTGAGTATCAATTCAAATGACAAGTAATCGCATTAAGGCCAGTCCTCTTAAAGTATTGTTCTTAAAATATTGTTCTCAAAGTATTGTTCTCAAAGTATTGTTCTCAAAGTATTGTTCTCAAAGTATTGTTCTCAAAGTATTGTTCTCACTGAAAATTAGATATCGTAATTATCAGATTTTGAAAAGAAAAATATGGACGAAAAACAGTAGAGGTAATATGTGTATAGCTATTCCAGGAAAAATCAAGGCCATAGTCAACGAAAACACTGCCACGGTTGATATGGGTGGGATCTGCAGAGATGTAAACATGGACCTGCTTGGAGGTGCCAGTGAAGCTCTGCTAGGGAAATATGTCCTTGTCCATGTAGGATACGCAATATCTGAAATCTCAAAAGAAGAGAGTGAAGAAACCATGCGCCTCCTCAGGCAGATATCAGGCCTTGAAGATTCGGATATCTCTGAAACGAGGTCCTCCGAAGAAACGGACGTTGAGTGAAATGAAAAACGAGGATTCTTCTTTAAAGCCCAGTATGCCTGAACTTGAAAAAAAGCTTCTGGAAAGAATTCAAGCCTCCGGAATCTCACTCCGTGTAATGCATGTCTGCGGTACGCACGAAAGGACTATAGCAAAATACGGGCTCAGAAGCGTGCTCCCACAGAATATAGACGTAATAAGCGGGCCCGGATGTCCCGTATGCGTCACTCCCGAAAAAGACATTGACATTGCGATTGCTCTTGCAAAGAGTGGAGCAACTGTAGTCACTTTCGGGGATATGATGAGGGTCCCTGGTTCGGCAGAAAGCCTGCTAGATGCAAAGTCTGAGGGAGCAGACGTAAGGATGGTGTACAGCATTGATGATGCCGTATCCCTTGCAAACAAAAAACCTGAGCTCAAAGTGGTCTTTTTCGGAGTCGGCTTTGAGACCACGGTCCCTGCTAATGCAGCTGCCCTTCTCAGAAATCCGCCCGAAAACTTCAGCCTCCTTGCCTCCCAGAAACAGACTCCTCCAGCAGTCGAACTTCTTGCCAGCGATGCCGAAGTTGATGCTTTTATTGCCCCAGGGCATGTAGCAACCATTATAGGGACAAAGCCTTTCGAACATCTTGCAGAAAAAAGCTTTCCTGTTGTTGTGAGCGGGTTTGAGGCAAGAGATATCCTCCTCGGAATAAACCTGCTCCTGGCACAGGCAGAGAAAGGAGTCTCAAGGGTAGACAATGGATATCCAAGGGTCGTAAAGCCAGAAGGGAACACAATAGCCCTGAAAATGATGAATGAGGTATTCGAAACCTCGGAGTCCGAGTGGAGGGGAATTGGAAATATAGAGGGTTCGGGGCTAGTGCTCAGGAAAGAGTATGAGGAAAAAGACGCCTCAAAGAAGCATGAAGACCTTTATTCTGCTTCCCTTGCAGAGATAAGGGCAAAAGCGGAGAAAAAGGATAAGAAGCGCTGTATCTGTGCAGCTATCCTCACAGGGAAAGCAAAACCATCCCAGTGCCCCAACTTCGGGAAAGACTGCACCCCGAAAAATCCGACGGGACCCTGTATGGTCAGTCAGGAAGGTATGTGCTACAACTGGTTCAGGTACTCGCGGGAAGGAGGAAGCAGGCTTGCATGAGTATTCCATCGCCTGTGAGATCTTTGAGCAGGTAATAGCAACTGCCGAAGCTCACGAAGCCCAGGAAGTCAGGCATGTAATCCTGGAAATGGGGAGGCTTGCCCATACAAATCCGGAGCAACTGAGCTTCTGTTTTAAGGCCATTGCCGAAGGGAGCATTGCTGAAAATGCGGAGTTCATTGTAGAGATGATCCCACCCTCCCTGGAATGCGAGTGCGGATACACCGGCACTGTGGATGAAACACAGATAGGAAAGGATGGCGAACTCCGAAGCGAACTTCTGGAATACATCGCAGCGCTTGAATGCCCTGTATGCGGAAAAAATGCTCGCATCACAGGGGGCAGAGAACTGATTATAAAAAGCATTGATATTGAGACAGAAGTAGAAAAGTGAACCTCCAGGCAGACAAATATATAAATGTAGTAAAAGGTAGCAGGTCTATCAAATATAGTCACTTAAAAATACTCATTTCAACTCTCATTCAAACATACTACCTAAACATTCAAACATACCTACCTAAACAGACATCCTGATCCGTAAAATTTAATTCACAAACAACAAACGGATTTTTTCATCGAGATAATCAAGCAACCCCGAGTGATGTTTATGTTAATGCATGTAATCCACATGGGACACGATGTGTTCAAGGCAAATGATAAGATTGCCGAAAAAAACAAGACGGCCCTTGACAAACACGGAGTCTTCTCAGTCAACGTTATGGGAGCCATCGGGTCAGGAAAGACCACTCTGATCGAAGAGGCAGTCAGGTACCTCAAAGAAAAGTACAGAACAGTGGTAATCGCAGGTGACGTCATCGCAGAGATGGATGCCTCACGTTTCAGGAAACTCGGGGTGCAGACAATCCCTGTAAACACTGGAAAGGAATGCCACCTGGACGCAAAACTGGTGGAGAAAGCCCTCGATGAGATCGACCTTGACAATACGGATCTCCTTATTATTGAAAATGTGGGCAATCTGATCTGCCCTGTAGACTTCAAGCTTGGAGAACACCTCAGGGTGGTTGTGGTGAGCGTCACTGAAGGAGACGATATCATCCTCAAGCATCCTATGATTTTCAAAACTGCAGAACTTGCGGTAATAAATAAGGTTGACATTGCACATGCTGTTGACGTTGACGCCGAGAAAATGAGGGATGACATCCTTTCCTTAAACCCTGATGTGCCGGTCATCCTTACTTCAAAGCACGACTGGGAGAGCCTTGAGACCTGGATAAGCTTTATTGAACTTGGAATCGGAAGAGCACAGGAAGCTCAGAGAAAGTAAAGCAATTCAAAGCGGTTTAAACGCGGATAAAAGTAAAAGGAGACCGGATATGAAAGCAAATGCCATTTCCCTGGAACACGGTGCAGGCGGAGAGGTAATGCAGGAGCTTATAGGGGAGATTATCCTTAAAAACTTCCGCAACAAAAGCGCAGGCTCAATAGGCCTTGAAAGCCTTGATGACGGGTCTACGGTCAGACTTGAGAACTTTAACCCCGCTTCCGAACTTGTGCTGACAACGGACAGCCATGTGATAACCCCTGCTTTCTTCCCGGACACCAATATAGGACGTCTGGCAGTTTCAGGCACCATCAACGACCTCACGGTGATGGGAGCAAAGCCCCTTGCCCTTACCTGCGCAGTCATAGTCCCTGAAGGTTTTCCAATTCATGAGTTTGAAGAGATAATCAAAACAATGGACAAAACTGCTGCGGAAGTTGGAGTCCCTATAATTACAGGCGACACAAAAACCGTGGAAAAAACTGCCCTTGACTCAATCATCCTGAACACAGCAGGCCTCGGCATAACGGACAGCCCTGTAAGGGATTCGGGACTGAAGCCAGGAGACCGGCTCCTTGTCACAGGCACGATCGGCGACCACGGGATCTCTCTTATGGCTCACAGGGAAGGTTTTGACTTCGATACCGACCTTGTCTCGGACTCCGCGCCCCTCTGGAAACTCATAGAACCAATCCTGAAACTCCGGACGCAGGAAGGGGAACCGGTAATTACAGCTATGAAAGACCCGACCCGCGGAGGGCTTGCAAATGCCCTCAACGAAATGGCAGCAAAAGCCGGAACAGGGATCCTCCTCGAAGAAGACCTGATCCCCTTCAAGCCCGCAGTCACAGCAGCCTGCGAAATGCTGGGCCTGGATCCCCTCGAAGTTGCAAACGAGGGAAAGGCGGTAATCGGAGTGAAAGCCGGCTTTGAAGAAGAAGTCCTCTCTATCCTCAGAAAGCACCCCTACGGCAAAGACGCAGCCCTTATCGGAGAAATTACTGCGGAAAACAAAGGAGAAGTAATCCTGAGAAACCGCTTCGGCGGCATGCGCTATGTGGACGTGCCGGCTGGAGATCCGATCCCCAGAGTATGTTAATCGAGTTGCGATGTAATCACAACAGCCCTCATCCTTTTCACTCGCTGCGCTCGCTCAAGCGGACTTATTTACTCGTTTCTCCTTTTTGATTTCGGTCTCTTTATGTCATTATTTCTCACCATCTTTGACCAGGTTTTGGAATTGAAGTCGAATAATTAGTATATAGAGAGATATTTTTTCAAAGTTATATAAAGAGACATTTATATAAGTTTGGTAGTTTATATTAATTAAGCAGATAATGGTTTTTTTGCGATTAGCAATAAATTTTATTCACCATTTTCTGTGTAAGAACGTTCAATATCCTGAAATATCCAACTGAAAATAACCTTGGGGGGTTACATGACAAAAGAAGAAATTTTGAAAGGATTAGCGGATGCTGTCATTGAAGGAGACGACGATACAGCGGTAGAGCTTGCAAACCAGGCTCTTAAGGAAGGGGTTGATGCACGCGAGGCAATCATAAACGGGCTTGCAAGGGGAATGACAGTCATGAGTGAGAAATATGAACGAGGTGAAGCTTTTGTTCCCCAGCTGATGATTTCTTCGAGTGCGATGTATGCGGGGATGGACGTCCTTATTCCTCATGTGAAAGTCATAGAGGCAGAACGGCCTTCAACTGCAGTGATCGGGACCATCGAGGGAGATGTGCACGACATTGGCAAGAACCTTGTTAAGACAATGCTTACTGCGGCCGGATTTAACATGATCGACCTGGGCGCGGATGTTCTAGTCAGCAAATTCGTTGAAACCGCAAGGGAACACAAAGCCGACCTGATCTCGATGAGTGCTCTTATGACCACCACCATGGTCGGGATGGAGAAAGTGATAGAACAGCTTCAAGAGGAAGGGATCAGGGATGCCATTAAGGTCATGGTAGGAGGCGCTCCGGTTTCGGAAAAGTTTGCACACGCCATTGGGGCCGATGCCACACAGCCCGATGCTGCCGCTGCCGTAGAGTGGGCACTTGAAGCCGTAAAAGAGCTTGAGCCCGTGGCTGACCGGTGGAGTGAGGAAAAGATCAGCCTGACCAAACGGAAATACATGGATATCCTGGCAAAAAGGAAGGTATCGGTCGGAGTCGACGTAGGCAGGATGACGGCTGAAAAGATCATAAAAGAGTTTGAGAGCGTGAAGGTCAAGGCTAAAGAAGCGATGACCCACATCGATCGGTCCTTTGGGGCTCTCCAGGACAAGAAAGTGGATCGCCTGCCTGTGTATCCGCTTGCCTGCGGCGTCCTCCGGAAATTCGTGCCTGCATCCTACAGGGAATACACAACAGTCCCCGAGAAGTTTGCAGCAAGCGCCTATGCCGGGGTAAAGTATCTGGACCTTGACATGTTCGTGGGACTTGCCGACCTCTCGGTGACCTCCGCAGATCTCGGCTGTAAGATTACGATCCCAGACGAAGACACACCTGCCTCGGCGGGGCATCTGGAGGCCTATGAAAAGATTGAGATCCCCGAAATCAAGGAAGGTACCCGCGCCTATGAAATGGTCCAGGCCACCAAACAGGCAAGAGAAAAACTGAAAGAACTTAACGCCCCGATGGTTGGCTTCCAGGAAGGCCCGCTTCTGACCCTGACCCAGCTGATGGGGGCAAGCCGCGTCTTTATGGATATGCAGACCAATCCAAAGCTTGTGCTGGAAGCCGTGGAAAAGTGTGCGGATTATGTTTGTGCGGTTACGGAGAAGTTCTTTGAGGAGGATGCCTGTGACGGGCTCTGCGTAGATAACCTCTGGTCCAATAACGTCATCATGAGTTACGATGATTACTGGAAGTTCGAAGGGGAACTCGTCTCCAGGAGGCATGTCCCGCTCTTTAAAGAATATAACCAGCCGTACATCATCCACAGCTGTGCCGATGCCGTCCACTACGACATCCAGATCAAAAAATTCGAGACGGCCCTGTTCAGCTATGCCTACTACCCGAGCTTGAGGGAAAAAGGCTCCAAGAACTATGCCGACCTCATCCCCAGGTACGGGGACATCTGCTGCATGATGGGAGAAGTCAACCCGGTACAGTTCATGGACAATTCGCCTGAAAGCGTCCAGAAGATAAAGAACGATACCGAGACCCTGCTCCGTGACGTCTTGCCTGTCCTGAAGGAAAACGGGAAGCAGTCCAAGTATATCATGTCAACGGGGTGTGAGGTACCTCCGGGAGCTCCCCTGGATACTGTGCAAGCCATGGTAAACGTGGTAAAGGAGCTTGGGCCTGACCTCCAGAAGCAGATCATGGGGTAATCGGACACCCCATTTCTTTTTTCTGATTTTTAAGAAAATTGGGAAAGTAAGGGTATAAAGCAGTAAAAAACAATAGAAATTAGGGACAATATTAATCCTGGTTCTGGGGGGCAATATGAATCTGGGGCTTGGCATCGATACTGGTGGGACTTATACTGATGCCGCTGTAATGGATCTTTCAACCGGGGAAATTCTTGATTCGAATAAAGCTTTGACAACCTATTCTGACCTGATAATAGGGATAAAGAATGTAATTTCAGGCCTTAATCCGGAGTACCTGAAAGAAGTACATCTGGTATCGGTTTCCACAACCCTGGCCACCAATTCCACCCTCGAAGGCAAAGGGTACCCTGCAGGGTTGATTCTGGTAGGGTACTCAATTCCCCGGCAGCTTTCTACACGGCACATGGTTTCCGTAAGCGGTGGGCATGATACCTCTGGAAATGAAATAGATGATCTTGACACCGAAACTGTCAGGAATTTTGTGATCCAGACTGAAAGCAGGGTTTCATCCTTTGCCGTTTCTTCCTATTTTGGAGTCAGGAACCCGGAACACGAACTTAAAGTAAAAGAAATCATCCGGAGCCTGACCGACCTTCCTGTGGTCTGCGGGCATGAGCTTTCCCAGGGTCTGGGGGCCTATGAAAGGGCGGTAACTGCCCTTTTAAATGCCCAGCTGATCCCCATCAATGAAAGCTTTATAAAATCGGTCAAGGCCGTGATACAGGAAAAAAACATCGATGCACGGCTTATGATGATGAAATGCGACGGCTCCCTCGTGCGAATCGAGGATGCCCTGGAAAGGCCTGTGGAGTCCATCTTTTCCGGGCCTGCGGCAAGCCTGGTCGGGGCTGCCCACATAACCCGTCTCAGGACCTGTGCCACAGTCGATGTGGGGGGGACGAGCACGGATATCGCCCTGATCTCCGAAGGGATCCCCGAGATCAGTGATTCCGGAGCTGTTGTGGGGGACTGGAAGACCATGGTCAAGGCGATCAAAATGAATACCTCAGCCATGGGAGGGGACAGCCATGTCTGGGTGCAACGAAAGGCCTTTATCGGGCCGCAGCGGGTCCTACCTCTGTGCCTTACTGCTTCCAGCTATCCGGCTCTCCTTGAAAAGCTGGATAGGACAGAGACATTCCAGCCCCGGATCATGACAGAGGTCATTCAGCCCACAAACTTTTTTGTAAGGCATAGGGGGCCTGCAGGTTTGAAGGCTGCGGACTTCAGCCCTGCCGAAGAGGAGCTTTTAAAGATCATAGGGGAAGAGCCGGTCTCGATTTTTGAAATCTCCGAGAAGATCGGAAGCCATCCTATTATCTTTTCAGACAGCTTAAAGGCGCTCCTTCAAAGGCGGGCCATAAGCCAGATAGGATTTACGCCGACTGATGCCCTGCACGTGCTAGGGGAATACACCGCCTGGGACCGGGAGGCAGCCTTAAAGGGAGCAGGGATTCTTGCCAGGTATTTGAAGCTGGACAGGGAGGCTTTTGCTTCCAGGGTGAAGCAGCAGGTTGCAAAAAATATTGCCCTGAACCTTGTATCCTTTTTTGTAGAAGGACTCCAGAAAACTGATCTTGAAAAAGTGATGGATCAGCCAGAGTACATCAGGTTCAGGATAAACGTGCCTGTTGTCCTGATCGGGGCGCCTGTAAAAGCCTATGTAAGCGAATTGAAGCAAATAATTGATGCAGAGATCCGGGTTCCCGAGCACCATGAAGTTGGAAATGCGATCGGGGCCCTGGTGGGAAAAGTTATCAAAAGGGTTGAAATCCTGATCAGGCAGCTTGAAGCGGGAAGCCGCGAGTACGCTGTGTTTTCGGAAAAAGAACGGGTGGTATTTGGGGACTATGAGGAGGCGCTTGAGTATGGGCTCGGGCTTACGCGAAGCCTTGTGGAGGAACATATGGCTGCCTACAGGCTGGGGCCTGACAGGGTTCACTTTGATCTGAAAAAGGATAATATCGGGCCGACCCTTGGCCAGCCTGTTGAAACGAGATTATCGGCAATTGGAATCGGAACACTTCTGAGGTTGGAATAAATGGCATCGAACATCAGGCCTGCCCCGCAAACAGCTATCAAGTCTGCGTCTAATAAAGCAGCCGGAAAAACGTCACAGACAGTTCCAGGCACTGCTTTTGATCAGCTAGCTGAAAGCGTCAGGGAAAAAATAGGGATAAAAGGGCTCGTGAAAGGAGAGGAACTGGCCGAACACCTTGAACTGGTGTGCGGGGAGGTTAACAGGCTTCTTCGCTCTTCGTTTGGCCCGAAAGGTTTTGACAAGCTCATCATCAATCCCGTAAACGAGATCGTTGTGACCAGTGACGGAAAGACCATCCTGGAAGAGATCGATATCCTGCACCCAGCCGTAACGGCGTTGAAAAACCTGGCAAAGTCAATGGACAAAGCCTGCGGGGACGGGACCAAGACTGCGGTGATCCTGGCGGCGGCCCTGATCACAAATGGGGTCAAACTTATCAGGCACGGGGTTCACCCGAATACGGTTGTTAGGGGGTATCGGCTTGCGTTTTACAAGGCTTACGAGCTGCTGGAATACAGCAGCAGGCCTGCAAAGTCGTATGAAGAAAGCTATGCTGCCGTGCTGGGTGCTGCTCTTGGCAAGGGCATGCAGCCTGGGCTTGCAAAAGAACTCACACATGTGGTCCTCAAGGTGGTCGAACGCCTCAACAGCCTCTCTCCAGAGGGGCGCCTGGACCTGAACGAAAATGTCAAGGTCCTCAAAAAATCCGGGGGGCCTGAGGTCGATTACCTTGAAGGTGTGATCATGGACGAGTCTCCTGCAAGGCCTGATATGCCCAGGGCTTTCAGCGGACCTTCCATCCTGATCCTGAACTATGACCTTAAATTCAAAAGCGAGTACCTCAGCCCCAGGCATGACAAGAGGGCTCTGGACCTTGAGACTGCCTACAGCTTCAGGGATAAGCAAAAAGAAGTTATGCGGGGCTTTGCGGACAAAATCATCGGAAGCAAGGCAGATGTGGTCTTCTGTGAGGGGGATGTTGACCCGCTCATAGAGGAGGCCCTGGCACGGGAAGATATCCTGCTCTTTAAAAAACTCAAACTCAAAGACCTGGAAAAACTCTCAAAAGCCACAGGAACTCAGATCATGGCCATCAGCGACGAGCTTGTCCCCGAAAGGCTGGGCAGGGCTGACAGCCTGGAGGTCAAAAAGAAGTGCTATGAAAACTTCGTGTTTATCCGGGTCAGGGACCAGCCAATTACGAGCATCCTGGTCTGGGAACCTGTCAAATATGACCTGGGGAAGGTAGAGGAAGCCGTGGACGATGCCCTGAACAATGCGGCTTTTCTTTTCAAGAACAAAATGATCGTCACCGGCGGAGGGGGGGCCGAGTTCGACCTCGCACAGATGCTCAGGCTTTATGCGTTTACCCTTGCAGGCAAGGAACAGCTTGCAGTACTCGAGTATGCAAATGCCCTTGAAGAAATCCCGAGGGCTCTGGCCCGAAACGCAGGGATGAACGTGCTGGACGCCATGACCGAAATGGCTGCCTGCTACAGCAGGGGGGAGGAAGCCAGAATCGACCTATCAGGTAAAGTCCGGGCAGACGCACCTTTTGTCTACGATCTTGCGAGCATCAAAAAACTAGCAATCATTTCCGCTACAGAAACCGCCTGCAGCGTGCTGCGGGTTGATGAGATCAGGCTAAAAAAGTAGATGCCAAAAAATAAAACCCGGTCTCTTTTTCTGCTTTTTCTTGAGATTTCCCCCATTCTCTTGCTTTTGACTTATGATTTCCGTTCCTATTTCTGGGTTATGATATAATTTTATATTTTTGAGGATTATTTATATCTCGACAAAGAATGATTGTCGACTCTTCCCGTTTGATGACGGTTATTTTTTTTCATTATTGCGGGAAGGAGAGTGCTGGAAATCTGATAGATTCAATTTAAGGGGGTTATATACTGACAAAGGAAGAAATATTGAAAGGTTTAGCGGATGCTGTCGTCGAAGGAGACGATGAACTCGCAGAAGAACTAGCACAAAAAGCTCTCGATGAAGGGGTAGACGCCTATGATGCGATTATTCATGGGCTTTCCAGGGGGATGTTAATTGTTAGTGAGCAGTATGAAAAAGGAGAAGCTTATGTTCCACAACTGCTAATCGCTTCCACTGCAATGTATGCAGGGATGGATATCCTGACCCCTCATGTGAAGGTTGAGGGAGCGGAAAAACCGGCGGTCCTTGTGATCGGTTCAGTTGAAGGAGACGTGCACGACATCGGGAAGAACCTTGTAAAAACATTGATGTCTGCTGCCGGTTTTAAGGTGATTGACCTTGGGGCTGACGCGCCCCTGGAAAAGTTTGTCGAAGCTGCAAAAGAGAACAAGGCCGATATCATTTCCATGAGTTCGCTTATGACCACCACCATGACAGGCATGGAGGAGGTCATAGAAATGCTTCAGGAAGAAGGGCTCAGGGACGCCGTAAAGGTCATTGTGGGCGGAGCCCCGATCTCTGAAGACTTTGCAGAGAAAATTGGGGCCGATGCAATGAGGCATGACGCAAGCTCGGCAACCGAGTGGGCGCTTGAAGCGGTAAAGACACTCCCAGCGTCCGAGGAAAGGTGGAGCGAACAGCAGATTGCGCTTGCCAGGACCAAATACAGAAAGATCCTTGCCGCAAAGGTTCCGAAAACCTCTGTGGATATTGGCAGGGTGACGGCTGAAAAGGTCATGAAAGAGTTCGACGCTGTTGTGCCGAAATTCGTATCAACCATGACTAAGGCTGAGAGGTTCACGGCCGCCTTCCAGGATAAGAACGTCGACAGACTGCCAATAGCACCTCTTGCCTGCGGCGTATCAAGGAAGTTTGTGCCCTGCACCTACAAGGATTACTCAACCAACGCCGAAAAGTACGCAGAGTGCGTCTACACGGGTATCAAGTACTTCAACCTGGACACTTTCGTGGGCCTGACCGACCTCTGTGTGGACGCTGCCGACTTCGGCGCAGATGTAAGGTACCCGGAAGAGGACACCCCGGCTGCAAAGGGACATCTTGAGGACTATGAGAAACTGGAGGTCCCGGACCTTAAGGAGGGCACTCGTGCCCATAACCTGGTCATGGGCAACAAGTTTGCAACCGAAAAAGCCCATAGCCTGAATGCCACGATGACTGCACTCATTGAAGGCCCGATGGTTGCCCTTACCCAGATCATGGGCGCATCCCGCGTCCTTGCCGATATCAAGACAAATCCGGATGTCGTGAAGAAAGGGCTTGAAAAGACTACCGAATATGTGGAGAACATCATGAAAATGATGTTTGAGGAAGCCCAGCCAGACAACCTCTGTATGGTCACCCTCTGGACAAACAACTTCATCCTGAGTGCCGATGAATACATGATGACCGAAGGTGCTGTAATGCAGAACAGGATCGCACCCCTCTACAAGAGATACAACAAGCCTGTCGTGATCCACAACTGTTCCGATGCCCCACACTGGGACCTTATCCATAAATGGGACACAAAGGCTTACAGCTACACCTACTACCCGCACGAAGCTGACAAGGGGTCAAAGGACTACAGGTACCTCATCAACAACCACGGCAAGGAAACAATGTTCATGGGCCAGACGAGCCCCATCATGTTCCTGGACAACTCACCCGAAGGCATCAAGAACATCCAGGAAAACACCATGCAGCTCATGGAAGGCGTCCTGAATACTCTGAAGGACAATGGAATGCAGTCCAAGTACGTGATCTCCACGGGCTGTGAAGTCCCGCCTGGCGCTCCATGCGATTCCGTTACCGCGGAAACATACCTGGTTGCCGAGAAAGGGCCGGAACTCCAGAAGAGAATCATCAGGCAGTGTGCCTGATTTAGCATGAAAATGGTTGAGACTATGTTTCTCAAATAGTCTCACCTTCCTTTTCATTTTTTGATGTTACCCAATTTTTAAGGTCTAATATTCCATCATCATCTCTGGCGAAACGTTGTTGCTATTTATCACCAGATCTACTGGAGAGTAGCAATGACAAAACGTTTGTGGATATCTAAACCGCAAGATTTGTTTATTTTTCCTGCCAATTTACATTACTCCCTCATTTTCATGGACACTTGTTTATCGTTATGCGATCTGAAGTAAGAACTGTTTTTAAGGCTGTAGAAAGAAGACCCCACGCATAGCAGGAGCTATAATCGAAAAACGACATAAACAATGACGGTAAAGAAGAAAAATATAGAAAAAAAAATAGCATCTTGAAAGCGGAGGATAAAGATGATAATGGATTTTAAAGGCAAAAGCCCGAAAATCTCCGAAACGGCTTTTGTTGCGGATTCTGCAGACATAATAGGGGATGTTGAGGTAGGGGATTTTTCAAGCATATGGTTCAATGCAGTGCTTCGGGGAGATCAGAACAAAATAAAGATAGGAAACAGGACAAGTATCCAGGACGGCGTGGTGATTCATGCAGACCCCGAAAACGGAGTCCAGGTTGGAGATAATGTGTCAGTAGGGCACGGGGCTGTGCTTCACGGGTGCAAGATAGAAGATAATGTACTCATCGGCATGAACTCAACTGTGCTGAACGGAGCTGAGATAGGAAAAAACTCAATCGTAGGAGCAAATGCGCTTGTGCCCCAGGGAAAGAAGTTCCCGGCTAACAGCCTTATTATCGGAGTCCCCGGGACGGTAAAAAGGGAGACAAACGAGGCAGAGGTTGAGGCTATAAAAGAAAATGCGGCTGAGTACGTAGAGATGGTTCGAGAGTATAGGAAAAGATGAAGAAATAATGCCTTTACAATATCAAACCCAATGAACTGAATAGTAGGCAATCATGGCAGAAACACGGGTTTTTCCCATATATTTTAAGAAGATCCTATTAACGATTTAAGACCTGTGTATCCCAATTGCCATTAAAAAAAGTTTTATAGTGCGAGGGATGGGATTCGAACCCACGAACTCCTACAAGACTAGGCCCTCAACCTAGCGCCTTTGACCTGGCTGGGCAACCCTCGCATTTAGAT
>NZ_JJQL01000007.1:0-176333 GCF_000979975.1 Methanosarcina sp. 1.H.A.2.2 | reverse complement strand
TAGTGTCGTGGCAACTTAATTTTGAGTCCTATTTATAAGCTTTGAATCCCATCTGTATCTTCATTCATGGCAAAAATAAAACTTGAAGAAGATGAAGTGCAGTACCTCATAGACTTTGTTAAAAAGGGACAGAAAAGTGCACGGGAACTAACAAGAGCACGAATCCTGTTACTTGCCAACAAGAATAAAAAGAACACCGAGATCGTAGAAATATTGAATGTTGGTAGGAATACTGTTGGACGAATCAAGAAAAGGTACTTGGATGAAGGCCTCCAAAGCGCTCTTGAGGATAAAACAAGAACCGGTCAACCTATAAAATACACCGAAAAACACGCTGCTGAAATCATAGCGCAAGCATGTACCACACCTCCTGATGGAAGAAAAAAGTGGACGCTTGTACTGCTTACTGAAGAACTGAAGATGAGAGAAGGGTTTGAAACAATAAATAAGGAGAGCATCCGGCTTATTCTAAAAAAAGCAAAACTAAACCTTGGTTAAGACGGATGTGGTGCATTCAAACGATAAATGCTGAATATAGAGAAAGAATGTACAACATTCTCAATCTCTATGAAGAAAAATATGACCCGAAAAAACCTCTCATCTGCCTTGACGAGAAACCAAAACAACTTCTTGGAGATAAGAGGAAGGCCATTCCAATGAAACCTGGAAGTCCAGAAAAATATGATTACGAATATGTCAGGAATGGGACAGCAAATGTATTCGTGGCAGTAGAGTTTAAAGCAGGAAAAAGGGTGACTCAAGTCACCCAAAGAAGAACTATGAAGGATTTTGCACAATTCGTGAAAATTCTCGTTACCGAAAACTATTCTGAAGCTGAAGTCATCCGGCTGGTTACGGATAATCTCAATATCCACAAAGAAAAGTCATTCTACGAAACATTCAGCGAAGAGGAAGCAAAAAAGATTCTGGACAAGATAGAATTCCATTACACGCCAAAACATGCAAGTTGGCTTAATGCCGCAGAAATAGAGATCAATGTGATGGATATCGAATGTACAGACAGAAGGATTGGAGATATGGAAACACTTACTCATGAAGTGGGTGCATGGACAAAGAAAAGAAATGAACATGAAAATAAGATCAACTGGAAGTTTACGAGAAAAGTTGCTGATGAGAAAATGTCTAAATATTATGCACCATAATTAAGTTTCTAAGACACTAGCCTCTCAATCGAGTTAGGATACGAATATTTTTTTTAGTTAACAAATTATAAAAGCTAATTGCCGAGAATTTTTTTTTGCCTTTTTTTTAATAAATCATGTAATAAATTTTAACTATATTATCCAGGTTCTTATTTCTTCCAATCCTTTTCCATCCTCTATCTTCTACTATCCGGTTCTGTAATCGGTAAAAGCTCTATTAAATACCAGCCTCGGATAATTGATTATTCTGGATTTTTGAAGTAATTCGGCAGATTCGTAACGTTAAGTTTCTTATTCTCGCGTCACATTGAACTATAGGGGATTCGATGGAAAAGGAATTGGCTGGAAATAAAAATAGGGTATGCTCTCCGCTGGGTGATGAACATCTTATTTCTCTTCCAGAATTTCTAAAAAGGTTCGAAACGGACGAAAACGGGCTCAATGAACAGGAAGCTACACGAAGGCTTCAGGAATGCGGGCCAAATATCCTCGAAGAAGCAGGAAAGGAAAGCATACTTAAGAGATACGTCCGTCAGTTCCGAAATTTTTTCGCTGTCCTGCTGACTGTAGGAGCGCTCCTCTCTTTTCTTGGCGAGTACCTTGATCCCGGGCAGGGAAATATCTATATAGGGGTTGCTCTTTTCGCAGTCGTTCTCCTTAACGGGACTTTCACGTTTGTGCAGGAGTATCAGGCTGCAAAGACAATGGAAAGCTTCCGGCAGCTTCTACCTCCTCATGCAAAGGTCTTCAGGGATGGAAAAGTAAGGGATGTCCTGGCTTCAGAACTTGTGGCAGGGGATGTCGTCCTTATTGAAGAGGGGGATAAGGTTCCTGCAGATGGGCGTCTGATTGAAACCAATTCCCTGAAAGTGGACAATTCAACCCTGACCGGGGAGTCAGAGCCGCAGTTGCGTTCTCTTGAATGCACTAATTCGAATCTGCTGGAATGCCGGAATATGGTTTTTTCCGGAACTCTCGTACAGAGCGGGAACGGTAAAGCCGTTATTTTCGGGACCGGACAGGATACCCAGATCGGAAGCCTCGCAACGCTTACAGAGCAGACATTATCCGTGGACACCCCTATCCGAAAAGAACTCAACCATTTCATAAAGATTATTTCAGCAATTGCGATTTTCCTTGGAATTACCTTTTTCCTGCTCGCATTCTTTCTCCAGAATATTTTTCTCGCAAGCCTTATCTTTGCCATAGGAATCATTGTTGCCAATGTTCCTGAAGGGCTTTTGCCCACAGTTACGCTTGCCCTCAGCCTTGCTTCCCGAAGAATGGCCTCCCGGAATGCCCTTATAAAACAGCTTGAGTCTGTGGAAACCCTGGGCTCGACTACTGTGATTTGTACGGACAAAACCGGGACCCTTACTCAGAACAGGATGGCAGTAAATTCTCTTATCGTAGGGTTTGAAACTCTGGAGCCGGAAAAACCTTCCCTTTCTCAAGAAGGCTCTGCAGGGCAGGATGCAGAAGATGGTACAAAAAAAGGTCTTGCGGAGAAAGGTACTGACTCAGGTGCAAGAGGAGTTCCTGTTACAGGAAATCCCGTGTGGAATCCGGAAAAGATTCCTCCGATTTTTATAAGGGTTGCAGGGCTCTGCAATAACGCGAAACTTTACGACTCGCCTCCCGGATACACTGGCGACCCGACAGAAGGTGCGCTTCTTGTTTTTGCGAACAGTTTCGTAGATGTAAAAAATGTAAAAGAACTCCAGCAAGAGTATCCGAGGCTGGAGGAGTTTCCTTTCGATTCCCTTACCCGGCGCATGGAAGTTGTCTGCCGCACTCCCGAAGGCAAACTTGAGGTATACCTTAAAGGCGCTCCGGAAGTGGTTGTGGAAATGTGCGGGTCAGTTATGGAGTCCGGAGAAATCCGAAAACTGGATGAAGCCGGGCAAAAAGAGCTTCTGGAAAGGCACCTGAGGCTGGCAGAAAAAGGCGAAAGGATAATTGCCCTTGCGTTCAGGCAGGCAGAAGCACAGAACGAGTATACCGGAGATTTTATTTTTCTGGGTTTCATCGGGATTGTAGACCCACCGCGCCCTGAAGCCAGAGAAGCTATTGCGAAATGTCATGCTGCCGGGATTAAGGTTGTCATGATCACAGGTGACCACCCGGTTACCGCAGAGTCAATTGCCAGGGATGTAGGACTTGCGGTATCCGGAAAACCTGAGATTATTACCGGAGATGAGCTGAAATCCCTCTCCCGTACAGAGCTTGCTTCCCGGCTCAAAAACCCGAGTATTGTTTTTGCCCGAACCTCTCCTGTACAGAAGTTGAAAATAGTACAGCTCTTCCAGGCAGAAGGAGAGATCGTTACCATGACCGGAGACGGGGTAAACGATGCTCCTGCTATCAAGAATGCCGATATGGGGGTCGCTATGGGCAGCGGCACGGATGTGGCTCGCGAAGCCGCAGACATGGTGCTTCTGGACGACAATTTTGCTACGATAGTAAATGCTGTAGAAGAGGGCAGAACCGTCTTTGATAACATAAAAAAGTTTATTGTTTACATCCTTACAAGCAATATCCCCGAGATCCTGCCCTTCATAGCTTTTGTTCTCCTTTCTATTCCCCTTCCTATGACTGTCCAGCTTATCCTGGCAATCGACCTGGGGACTGATATCCTTCCTGCCATTACTCTGGGGGTGGAAAAAGGAGAGGGAGATATTATGAAGAGGCCTCCCCGACCAAGGAATGAAAAGTTATTAACTCCCCAGGTGCTTTTGACATCCTATGGAGTAAAAGGGCCTATAGAGGCTGCTGCAGGTTTCTTCTGTTATTTTGCCGTACTTTTTGATGGGGGCTGGAGTTTCGGTGAGCAGCTTGCAAACACTAATCCCCTTTATATGCAGGCAATAACCGCTTTCTTCTCCGCCGTGATCATTTGCCAGATCGCTAATGTGTTTGCTTCAAGAACCCGGTTTCAGTCTGTCTTCTCAATGGGACTGTTCAGCAACCGCCCGGTTCTCCTGGGAATTGCAAGCGAACTCCTGATTCTTGCCCTCATTATCTGGAATCCATTTGCTAACCTTATCTTCAACACCGCTCCAATTGATCTCAGGTACATGCTACTCGCCGTTCCTTTTGCGGTTTTCCTCCTGGGGATCGATGAACTGAGGAAATATCTCCTGAGAAATAATGTGAACTGGGCAGCTAGATTCTTTAAATGGTGATCCGGTCACTTCCGAGGATAAATTACTCTGAACTCAAAATGGCTGGAAGGGTATTTTGAAAGGTAGGCTGGAAGAGAAAGCTGACATGCTGGAAAAAAAGCTGACATGCCGGAAAAGAAAGCTGATACATAACTTATGAGATAGTGTGATAGTAAATTATGTGACAATTAACACTTTTGGCAAGTTCTGTTTTTGCTTCTTATTTAATATATTTTTTTATAAAATATACCATATATCCGTTTTTTTGATAATAAAGCCTTATTATCCCCTTTAAATATTAACTCTGGATAAACTTTTATACTATGTATGTGGAGTATTTTATATATTTACCATCCCAAGTCTATCTGCTACAATTATTTTTTAACCCCCTATTCTGTTTCAACCCAGCCGAGTTCATAATATGAATGTAAGTAGAAAAATTTTTGTTATTATCTATATCATTTTTGCCCTCCTTACTTCGCTCGTCATTTTTGCATCTCAGAATATCCTCTACTCGAGTTTTTCCGACCTGGAGGAGAAAGAGGCAATTGGCACCGTGGAAAATATACATAATGTAATTGATTTCCAGATCATACAACTGGATGAGACAAACTCTGCCCTTTCTTCAAGGGAAGACATCAGGGCTTTTATGCTAAGTGAGAATCAAGAAGATCTTGGCAGAACTGTGCTCACTGATCTTTTTACCCTGAGCGGATACGACTTCATTTTTTTTGTCAATAGTTCAGGGGACATCATATACTCTCAGGTTTCGGATTCAATAAACGCTGGTAATGCTTCCAATGACTCAATAATTCCCGAAATCAACCACAAAATAAATGCTGGAAGCCTTCTCTGCAGGGGAGAAACGAGCTCTTTAAATGGGATGCTCCTTCTGAAAAACGGACCTGCAATTGTTTCCTGCCGCCCCGTATCTGCTGCATACGATAACAGGGAAATAATCGGCACAATAATCCTGGGGATGAATCTGGATTCCAGTTTCGTCGAGTCCATCCAGAAAATTACAGGAAATCCGGTTTTGCTTTACAGTCCCGACAGCGTGCCTCCTGATTTCCAGCAAGCCTTTTTCGAAAATGGAAACGAGAGTTTCACACATATTGTAGAGGGGAACAGGTTAGCAGGTTATTATATCCACGAAGACCTTTACGGAAATCCAACCGTCATGGTTCGGGCGGATGCTGACAGGAACATCTATGCAGAAGGCAGGAAGTCTCTTAAGTATATCGTACTCTTCCTCCTGTTTTCAGGTCTCATGGTCGGAGCAGTCTGTAAGTTCCTTCTTGACAGGGAGGTAGTATCCAGAATTGTCGCCATTGATAACTTTGTAGAAAAAGTGGGTAAGGACGAAAGTTTCTCAGCACATTGTATTATGAACGGGGATGATGAGCTCTCAAGGTTAACTGAAGGAATAAACCGGATGCTTGACCGGCTGAAAATAAATTCTGATAAATCTAAAGCTCAGGAACACGAGAAGAGGGTTATTCTTAACTCTCTCAGCGAACTCGTGATCTTTATGGATATTGAGCTGAGAATCGTCTGGGCAAACAGGGCTTCTCTGGACCATGCAGGTCTTAAGCTTGAAAACATTATTGGGCACAGATATGAGGAATTTTCTCCAATGTCCGATGCTGTTTCCGGAGAATCTTTTGCACAAAAAGCGCTTGAATCCGGAAATGAGGAGTTCGGAGAGGTAGTTACTCCGGACGGAAAAGTCTGGATGATCCGTGCAAATCTGATAAAGGATAATAACGGAAGAGTAACCGGAGTCCTGCAAACAGGGCTCGATATTACAGCATACAAACGTTCTGAAGAGAAGCTCCTTCAGGCAAAACTGGAAGCTGAGGCTGCCAGCTGTACAAAGAGTGAGTTCCTTGCCAATATGAGCCATGAACTGCGGACACCTCTGAATTCCATCATTGGTTTTTCAGACATACTGCTTGAGAGGGTTTTTGGGGAACTCAACGGAAAACAGCTGAGATATGTTAATAACATCTCTACCAGCGGAAAACATCTTCTGGGACTTATAAATGACATTCTTGACCTCTCAAAAGTAGAAGCCGGAAAAATGGAGCTGCATTACAGTGAGTTTTCGATTGAATCGGTTTTCGAAGAGGTGAAGGCTACTCTTTCTCCTCTTACCCAGGTAAAATCTCTTGAAATAAGCTTTAAGGTAGAATCGGATTTTGCAGATATTCAAGCCGACAAAAACCGTTTTATTCAGATTCTTTACAATCTTGTAAGCAATGCGGTCAAGTTTACCCCGGAAGGAGGCAAGGTATCTGTCCACTGTATAAAAAGCGGAAACCGAGCTATTTTTTCTGTAAAGGACACAGGGATTGGTATTTCTTCTGAAGACCAGAAAAAACTTTTCCAGCCCTTTACTCAGATCGATGCATCATCCGCCAAGCAGTACTGCGGGACAGGGCTTGGGCTTGCTCTCGTGAAGAAAATTGTACATCTACACCAGGGAGATATCTGGGTTGAAAGTGAACTTAAGAAAGGCAGTACTTTTATGTTTATAATTCCGCTCACCAAACCGCCTGAGTCCCGAAAAGCCGATACCAGGGAAATTGACGATTTAATGCTTGAGTTTGAAATGAATAAAGCAGCTACCTTTTCCGTGAAAGAGGGTGTAGAAGACCTTCTGGACGAAATCGAGCTTCCTGAGATCCTTCTTCCTGAAAAGAGTATTGGAGCGCAGAATCTTGTTCTCGTAGTTGATGACGAGAGGAATTCCAATGAGCTGATTTCAGTTGTTCTCAGGGAAGACGGGTACAGTACAGCCTCTCTATATAGAGGAAAAGATGTTTTAAACGTTGCAAAGAAACTGAAACCTTATGTTATCACGCTAGACGTTTTCCTTCCTGATACTAACGGCTGGGGTGTCCTGAGACAGCTGAAGAGCGACCCTGAGACAGCCCGCATTCCCATACTTATTATTTCAGTGACAGATAATAACGAGCTGGGAATTGCCTTTGGGGCAACTTATTCCTTTACAAAGCCAGTAAAAAGAATCGAACTGCTGGATTCCTTAAGAGAGATCACAGGTAAGTTAAGGTTCGAAGAGCCAAGGATTCTTATCATTGACGACGATGATAATGCAGTGGAACTGCTGAGTTCAATGATTGAACCCGAAGGCTTTGAGGTAGTAAAGGCTTATAGTGGGCAGGAAGGTCTGGAAAGCCTCTTTTCCGAGCAGCAGCCAGATATTCTTATCCTCGATCTGCTGATGCCGGGAATAAGCGGATTTGAGGTAATTTCCCGTATGAGAGCAGATGAGAAGACAAAAGACATTCCTTTAATTGTATGTACCGCAGGAGAGTTTACTGAGAAGAATATTGAAGAACTGAACGGTGAACTTAAGGAGCGTCTTATTTCTATTCTTAAAAAGGGTACATTCGGAAGAAAAGAGTTAATTAATAGGATAAAACAATTAGCTATGCTGAAGAGGCGTGAAGATGAAAGAAATTCTTATTGTCGAAGATAACCCCATGAACATGGAACTGATCCTGGACCTCCTTGAGTTTTACGGCCACCGTGTCACAGAAGCCGAGGACGGGATAAAGGCTCTTGAACGCCTTGCTGAGAAAAAGTTCGATCTTATCCTCCTCGATATGCAACTTCCTAAAATGGATGGGCTTGAGGTTATGGACAGGATCAAAAAGAACCCTGCTATTGCAGATATTCCAGTGATAGCTGTCACAGCCCATGCTATGAAGGGAAGTGAAGAACACTTTATCGAAATGGGATGCGTGGATTATATCTCAAAACCCATAGATATCCACAGGTTCAGGTCCCTTATCGATAAGTATCTGGGAGACTAAAGAGAGGACACAGAACTGCAAGCTCAAAATATATCTTTAATTATATAAATTTTATATGTTTTAAAAAATTGGTAATATATCAAAAAATATCACAAACACGCTGGTAATTAGAAGTTTTGAAATCTGAGACGGGATTTACAATCTAAAGTAATCTAAAGAGATTTACTGTCTGGAAAGCAGAGGACATCAGGAAAAGTAAGCTAACATTGGAAAACTATTGTAGCCGGAAAGATATTTTTTCTATTTCGAGCTGAGGTATTTTTCCTAATCCCATTTCCAGTCCAGATTCGATTTTCGTCTCTATCCGGCTTCAGTCTTATGTTTCAAAAAGATGCTACTTCTGTCTTAAACAGACCCTATTACCAGTGAAAAATTATATTTTCTCCAGGCGTCTGGACATCTCTTTATAATATATAAAGAGCTCTTCGCACCATTTAAGTGCGCTTTCATCGAAGCTCATCAACCGCTGATGGTCAAATTTTCCTTTTTTATCAAAGAGTACAAGAGAGCAGAAACGTTCTGTTACGACGTCTTTAAGTGTTACATTTTTGTCACAGATATAGACTTCCGTATTCTTTGATTCTACAAGAGTCTTCAGGTCTTCAAAATAATCCTTTTTCATTCTATCAAAGACCGGTTCTGTCAGGACAAGGCATATTTCTGCTTCTTTTCTTACGAGCTCTGAATAAATTTCAATATGGAGGGGATTGAAATATGAAAGAAACATTTTTATGTGTTTCGACTCAAGAAGATTCTTCTTGAAGTCTTCTGGGACTTCGAAAAGCCGGTTAAGATCGGCTTCAAGCATGAAGTAATTTCCGAGTTCATTAATCCTATTAAGAAGATGCTCAGGAATTGCGGTAAAATCATGGTTAATCCAGTAATCGTAGTTTTCCTCGAAAACCCTGACCGTATCAAGCAGAGGCTCCATCTTCTCAACAACTATTTCCCCCATATCCGTGAGACTGTAGGCATTGTTTTCATCCAGCACGATCAGACGCCCTTCCTTTAATTTCTTGATCTGGGGCATAATTGAAGTCGAGGTAACGTTAAGGGCTGTTTTTATTTCGTCGCCTGTCTTGGGCCCTTCTTCCAGAAGGAGCAATAAATCTTTCCTTTTTTCAGATAGGAACGCCAGGTCAATAAGTGATATTTTCATTTTACTCCATCTCCCCTAGAAGCTTCTCAAGTATGCCGGAGTGTTTCTCCTTCATTTCTTTTCAGGAAGCAACCTTCATTGGCAAAAGTCCTTTTTTCTCCCAGAAGAAAATAGTGAGGGGGACTTAGTGCAACACTCATGCGCTACTTTTCAGTTGATTCCTTATATTTTTTTCCAAAAAGCACTTACTTTCCTAAAGTTAAGCTCTTTTTCTTTGCTATTTTCCTTACCCTTTGCTATTTCCCTTACTCTTTGCCTTTTTTTCCTTTTTCTTTGCTATTTTCCTTACTCTTTGCCTTTTTTCCTTTTTCTTTGCTATTTTCCTTACTCTTCACCTTTTTTTCCTTTTTCTCTGCCTTTTTCACTTCCTATTTTTCTTCTCCCTCGTCTCTTTGCCTTTTTTATTTTCGGTCTGTCTTTCTAATCCTTTTCTCATTCCTTTATTCCGGTAGCAAGGACGTAACCCACATATTTTGAGGTTGACTTTTTTCGGAGCAGGATTTTTTTGCCTTCTCCCAGTCGGTTGAACCGGTACCGGATCGTTCTGCTGAACAGGTAATATTTTCCCATTTTCAAAATCAGCTCTGCAAAGTACCTGGAAAATTTCCAGCTTCTGCCCATCCCCTCCATAAGGGCTTTTACTTCTCCAGGGCCTGGAGAAGGCCTGAACTTCCGGACATTTACATCTTTGAGCCCCCCTTCCTCAAGTCCCTTTTTCCATTCTTCCGGCGTGGAGAGGGAAAAGGGAAGCCCTGTTATTTCCCTGAATACTTTTTCTGCATAAGCGATTTCTTCAGCGGCTTTCTGGGGAATCCTCTCCTCTTTGTACATTTCGTTGATTCCCACGTAGCCCTCCGGTTTCAGGACCCGCGCGAATTCTTTGAAGGCCCTGCCCCTGTCCAGGAACTGGGACACAAACTCGGTTATCACGGCGTCAAAAGTCCCGGCTTCGAAGGGCAGGGCATAAGCGTCCCCGACCCTGAATTTCACCCTCTCCGAAACTCCCTGCCTTCTGGCCCGCTCTTTTGCCTTCTCAATGGAAAGTTCTGCAATATCAATTCCCACCACCTCACAGCCGATTTTTCTGGCAAGGAAACAGGCAGAAAAGCCGGTTCCACAGCCTACCATCAGGACTTTTTTCGTCCTGTCAATCCGGCATAACTCTGCAAGTTTTTTGGTGGACACAAGGCCGCCTGTATGATAATAGGGTACTCCCAGGTAACTCATAAAATCGTAGTAGCCAAGAGCTTCGGCTTCTTTAACTGAAAGCCACTTCTTGGCGGCAGATACTTCTTTTTCTGTTTGTGCATCTGGATTTCCCGAACTTTCAGACATGCGTTCTCCCTTTGAGATTACTCCTTTCTGGGAGTTCACTTTTTCCTCTGTATTCTTCCGGTTTCCTGAGGTTCTCAGGTATATTTTTTTCCCGAAATTGAGAGACTCGCAGTCCGATGAGGGAGGACTAAAAAGTAAGTTTTAACACTAAAAAAGAAGTCTCCTCTGCCCGAAGCAGAAGGAGTTCCACGATTATTGGATGCTTTTATTTGGAGGCGTTTTTTACAAGGGCAAAAATCCCTTTCAGGATTTCTTTCGGAGAAGGTGGGTTTCCGGGAATCTTCATATCCACAGGCAGGATTTTATCAACCCCGCCGAGTACGGCGTAAGAACCCTTATAGATCCCGCCGTCACAGGCATCGTCTCCCACTGCTACCACAAATTTTGGGGAGGGCATGGCTTCATAGGTTTTTTTCACGGCTTCAGCCATGTTAAGGGTAACTGCTCCCGTAACCATCAGGACGTCAGCGTGTCTCGGGGAAGCAACAAAAGAGATCCCAAACCTCTCAACATCATAATGAGGGTTTCCGAGGTTTGAGATTTCAATCTCTGTGGAATTGTCACTGCCTGAATCCAGTTCGCGGATGGCAAGGCTGTGCCCGAAAACTTTCGGGATCTCTTTTTTGATTTCTGCTCCAAGGGCTTCCAATTCTTCATCCCGGAATTCAAAGGTCTCCGTAACCTTGGGACGGAGAAAGAGGGAAAGAGGGTTTACCATAATTATACCTCGTGTTTCCTGAGTTTTTGTATATTCAAAGGTCGGTTCCTGCATAGGAGAGGTTAAGGCTCTTGTTGATCAGGGGAAAGTCGGGAACAATATTTCCGAGTACTGCATGTTCTATAACTTGCCAGTTACAGAAAGATGCCGTTCTTACCTTATAACGGTCAACAAGCCCGTTTTTCATGTAGACCCAGTGCAGGTTCTGTCCCCTTGGGGCTTCTACAAGGGCAAGGGAATATCCTGTAGCTCCAGGGCAATTTGCTTCTCTTAGATTATGCCCGGCGTATCCGGCGTATCCGGTACTTTCAGCAAATATGGGGCCCTGTGGAAGTTTTTCTGCGAGGCGCAGGATCAGGTCCGCAGATGCACGGACCTCATTGGCTTTTACCTCAAAGCGGGAAAATACATCCCCTATTTTCCTTACTGAAAGTTCCGGAGCAAAGTCTTTATAGGCTCCATAGGGCCTGTCGAGCCGGGTGTCGGCAGGACAGCCTGAAGCTCTGGCAAGAGGGCCTGTAAGGTTAAGCGGAGAGACAAGTTCCTTTTTTATCACGCCTGTCGTTGCAAACCTGTCAATAAGTGAAGATGAAGACATTGCCCTCTCGAAAGCAGTTTCAAATGCCCTGGAAAACTTTTCCAGGAAGGCAGGAAGGTCGTTCAGGAGTGAATCGGGGATGTCCTTTTTCAACCCTCCGGGAATGGTAATTCCGCGCAGGAACCTTGAGCCTGTCAGTTTTTCGTTCTGCCTGAATGCCTCTTCCCTCAGTATTAAAAAGGGGCTTGCCACAAGAGAAAAGCCTACATCTACAGCCATTCCAGCAAGGTCTCCGAGCAGGGAATAAACGCGTTCGAGCTCAAGCATTATTGCCCGCAGGCGTTCTGCCCTTTCAGGTACTTTTATTCCGCAGACCTGCTCTACTGCCATACAGAACCCTGTTGCATTTGCCATACTTTCGTCCCCGCTCACTGCTTCGGCAAGAGCGACGCATTCTGAGGGGCTTTTTCCTTCAGCCAGTTTCTCTATTCCCCTGTGCTTGTAAAACAGCCGGATTTCCAGGCTGAATATAGGCTCTCCTATCACGCTGAACCTGAAATGCCCCGGCTCGATTATTCCGGCATGCACAGGCCCGACAGGGATCTGGTATACACCTTCGCCTTTAACCTGCCTGAACCTGTACTCTTTTCGGGGGAATTCAGAGGGGCGGATAGGCCCGTTTTTGAAGGTTTTTAGTAGAGGGTGGAAGTCTTCAGGGTAGCACTCGTGCAGGAAAAGCCTTCTGGTATCAAGGGCACCGGCAAAGTCCAGCCCGAAACCATCTCTTATTTCCCGCTCAAACCAGGAAGCTGAGGGGAAGGTTCCTGCAACCGAGGGAACCTTTTTTTCTTTTTCTGCCTCCCGGACAAGTACAAGGGCAGGTGCCCTTCCTGCCTGTTTGAAAACATAAAAGAGGGTAAAGCCGCCCTTTTTTTCAAAGGCTTCTGCGCAAAAAAGCCCGATAAGGCTGAACTTCCTTTCCGCAAGCGCAAGAGCTGCATCTTCAAACCCGGTTTCCGAAAGCCTCAGGTATATTTCGTTTTCACGGGCATTGAGCAGTTCGGGCTCTTCTTCTACAATGCCCGAAATTATTGAAAGCAATTCCGCTGTATCTTTATTCATTTTGATATCCATATTTACCGCCCCTTAAACATACCCGAGTTCAAGAATTATCGCATCAAGCAGATCCCTTAGTGAATCAGGGAAATAAAAGCCAAGGGCAAGGGCAAGAGCCAGCATGAAGATCGTTGGGACCTTCATTCCATTCTTTACCATATATTGACCCGGAAGCCTGCTTTTCTCATATACTGCTTTTCCTGTGGAGAGTTCCTTTGCGTTTCCTCCTGTTCCCGCAGGAGTCCTGGGTATGTGCCTGTGCTCCTCTTTTTCGTTTTCTTCTTCTACAGTCACCTTTGAGAAGGCTTTCAACAGGAAGTTTGCAAAGGATGCAGCTGCAAGGATGAGCATGAGCAGCACTGCAAGGGTCATGTAGGGAGAAACTGCCGCACTTTCCAGCAGGATGAAAAATTTTGCCGGGAAGAGAGGAAAAGGCGGCATTCCTACTATTGCAATGCTCCCAAGGATCAGGCACCAGGCTGCCATGGGCTGGAGTTTGAAGACATCCTTCATATTTTCACGCATATTGCTTCTGTATTGCCTGTGCAGAATGCCTGCGGAAAACAGCAGAGTTTCCTTTACCAGGATATGGACGAGCATGTAATAAAGAGTCCAGAAAAGGGCAATAGGCGTCCCGATCCCTATTCCTATGAGGAGAAGGCCCATATGCTCGACACTTGAGAAGGCTATCAGCCTCTTTAAATTCCTCTGCTGGAACATGCTGAATGAAGCGAGAGCAATTGAGAAAACCCCTGCTGCAATCAGGATAGAAGACGCCTGTGGGGCGGCACTGCTCTCTCTAAGCAGGGCATACATCCTGATAATTCCGTAGATTCCCAGATTCTGCATTAAACCTGACAGAATTGCACTTACCGAAGGTGCCCTTGCATAGGCGTCCGGGAGCCAGGTGTGGAAAGGAGCTACCCCTGCTTTTGCCCCGAAGCCTATGAACGTGAATGTAAAGCTTGCAAGGAGAAGGGCAGGGGAAAACTCAGAGGCATGAAGTGCCAGTACTGTCCAGTTGAGGGTGCCCTCTCCGAGGGTCTGTTCCGAGAGGGTGAAGAGGAAAACCAGCCCGAGGAAAGCAAAGAGCATGGCTCCGGAGACTATGAAGACGTACTTTAAGGCTGCATCGATATTCTCCCTTGCTGACAGAATTGCAACAAGCATGGCAGCGCAGACCGTTGTGAGTTCTGCAAAGATCCAGAAAAGCGCCAGGTTATCCGAAAAGAGCGCAACAGTGGATGTAACAAGCAGGAGATTGAAGGCAAGGTAGAAGGTCTTCAGGTTTTTAGGGTCAAGTTCTCCCGCTTCCATAAGGCTGTCAGTATACCCTCTGGCATAGAAGGCTGCTGCGGAAAATCCCAGGGCCGTTATTAGTTCCACATAAAGGTTAAGGTGGTCAAGATAGAGAGATTCTCCGAGCCTTCCTGGCAGGTCAAGCATGAGCAGAGCTGTGCAGCTCATGACAAGGTGCAGCAGGCCGTTTCCTGCGGCAAGCGCATTCATGAGTCGGTGGGACTTTGGAATAAGACCAAGTGCCAGGAATATCCCCATTACTAACAGGTAATACCGGATCACAGGGATTCCACTCCTGTCCAGATCTGCAGTTTTCGGAATTTCTGCCTGTATTCTTCAATGCTCGAGTCCATCCCCACAGCCAGAATAGTGGTCAGCATGACCAGGATAATAAGGTCGATTATAATCAGGACTTCGATGATAAAGGGAAGCTCCGTAACAAAAAGCCCGAACATCAGGACCCCATTTTCCATGCTTAGGTAGCCAAGCGCTTTTGTGATTACCTTTTTTCTGCTGAACATCACAAGCATGCCCATCAGGGTCAGGGAAAGGCCTATCACAGCCCCGAAGAAGAAGAGCCTCGAGAGGGGCAGTCCTTCGAAGACCCTTGAAAGGAACGTATAGGAGAGGAGGATAAGGCCTATGCTCAGCAGAAGAGAGGGAGTAGGCTCCAGATACGCAAAGTGAAGGTCTCTTCCGATTTTGATTTTCTCTTCTATTCTGGAGATGAAGTAAGGAATCAGAATTACCTTGCTTGCCAGGGTCAGGCCTGCCAGCAGCAGAAGCTGACCTTTCCCGTCTATCATGTAGAGGAGAAATGAGACTGCAGCTAGCAGGAAAGATTGGATTGTGTATGTGGTAAGGACTGAACTCAGGTTGCGGGTTGAGATGATCAGCCCTGCACTGATAAGGACAAAGACGAAAAGGACCTTTATTATGCCTTCAAGGAAGAGCGGGTCAATCATGCAAACACCTCGATAAGGATGGTAAGGGCTGAAAAGAAAAATGCCATCACGTAAAATGCAGGAAGCCTGAAGAGCCTCATCTTTGCAAGGGCTGATTCAAAGAGCCCGATTATTATTGCAAGCAGTCCTGCTTTCAGGAGGAAGAGAAGGGCCGAGACCGCAATTTTTCCGGCATCTATCTCAGTACTGAGCCCTACTGGAAGAATTGTGTTAATCAATATCCCCATAAGCAGGAACTGTTTAAGAGCATGGGCAAGTTCAAGCAGGGCAAGATTCTTTCCTGTCTGTTCAAGGATCATTGCCTCATTAATCATGGTAAGTTCAAGGTGAGTTGCCGGGTTATCCACAGGGAGCCTGCCGGTCTCCACGATCAGGATAATGAAGAGCGAGATTGAGACCAGGACAAGGGTCGGGCTAATGGGAAGGACCGTGCCTGCAGTAAGTGCGAACATATGGTGCAGATTGAGGCTTTTCAGAACAAAAGCCAGAGCTGCAAAAGCAACTACCATCGTTGGTTCGATCACGGCTGCAAGGCTCATTGACCTTGAACTGCCCATGCCTCCGAAAGCACTTCCTGCGTCAAGTCCGCCAAGGGCAGTAAAGAACCTTTCAAGTGCAAGAAGGTACAGGAAGACAATGATATTCCCCAGCCCTCCTGCAGGTTCCGGTACAAAGACCAGAGGTACGAAAAGGGAACAAACTAGCAGAGTCGAAAGGTTGAGGTATGGGGTAAACCGCATGACCCAGGAGGAGGTAGGGGAATAGACCGCTTCCTTCTTCATGAGTTTTCTTAAATCGTAATAAACCTGAAAAAGCCTCGGGCCCTTTCTTCCCTGGGCGTATGCCTTTACCTTCCGGATCAGAGCCATGTATAGAGGGGCTGCCAGCAGGGCAAAAAGCGGATTTAAGAGGGCAAAGAGCAGGAACGACGTGTTCATACAAGGCCTCCGGTTGCTATAATCAATGCAATTACTGCCAGAAAGGCGTAAAGGACGTAACTGTCAAGTTTTCCGTTCTGCAGGCTTGAAACATATTTTGAAAAACTCTCGATTGCCTGCGCAGGAGGGATGTAAAGGTACTCTTCAAAGAAGCGAAGAAGGCGGATTTCCACGTTCCCGTTTTTAAAGAGGCTTTCCTGTTTGTCGAGGTACTCAGCTTTGTGCACAATCTTTGTCCTGTAAATGTTTTTGAAGATCATTACAAGAGGCTCGGAAAAGCCTGCAGAGCTGTATTCCATGTAAGGGGCAAGGGTCGGACTTCCGCATCCCCAGGTTTCGCTAATCCTGGCAGGGCTCGTTTCTTTTGAACGGATTATCAGGAAAAGGGCTGCGTATATTAACCCAAGCAGAAGCCCCAGCAAAAGCAGGTCCGGGAACTCAATCTCCCAGCCTGCAAGAGAAAGGAGCTGCTTTGAGAAAAGCCCTGCAAGTATGCAGAGAGCTGCCGGCACTGCGGATCCTATCAGCATGGGTTTCTGGACTTCTACAGCAAGGCGGCTCTTTTCCGAACGCGGCATGGCAAGACAGGTGATCCCGAAAAGTTTTACGAAAAGAGCAGCTGCCAGCGCTCCGGTAAGGGCAAAGCTTGAGAGAGCAGTTATCAGAAATACGGTGAGAAGGGGGTCAGTTACGGCAAACGACTGGAAGAAAGCCTGGTAGAGCAGGAGTTCACCAGCAAAACCGTTTGTTGGGGGCAGGGCTGCAATCGAGACTGAACCTATCATGAAAAGGGCTGAGGTTACAGGCATCGTTTTTACAAGGCCTCCAAAGGCTTCGATATTCCTTGTGCCTGTAGCATGGACTATCGAGCCTGCACAGAGGAAGAGCAGGCTTTTGAAGAGAGCATGGTTAAAGGCATGGAAGCAGGCTCCTGCAAGGCTTAACAGGGCGAGGGATTCAAGCCCTTCAACTTTGAATATAACATACAGCCCTATTCCCGTGAAAATGATTCCTATGTTTTCAATGCTGCTGTAGGCAAGGAGCCTTTTTATGTCGTTTTCCTTAAGGGCATAAATTACCCCAAAGAGGGCTGAAAGGCTGCCTACTGTAAGGATGAGTACTCCCCACCAGAGTTCAGGTGTGAAGACAGAGAGCAGGAAACGCAGGAAGCCATAGACTGCAACCTTCAGCATGACTCCGGACATCAGTGCCGAGACACTTGATGGGGCTGCAGGGTGAGCATAGGGAAGCCATTTGTGGAAAGGAACAAGTCCTGCCTTGACCCCGAAACCTATAAAAAGGGAGAGGAAGGGGAGAGCCAGCTCGCTTGCAGAGTATTCAAGCGGTCCGAACTCGGCCGAGCCTGTCAACTTGAAGAGGCTTATGAAGCCCACGAAAAGAAACGCCGTGCTGATGTTGGTCATCACGAAGTAGAAAAAGCCTGCTTTTTTATTTTCCTCAGAGGAATAGTCGTGAAGCACAAGCAGGAGAGATGAAAGGGACATTATTTCCCAGAAAATAAGGAAGATGACCATATTGCCTGCAAGTACAACCATAAGCATGGCAAGGATGAAGAGATTTGTAAGGGCTGCCTGCAGGTTTTTTCCGGCTTCGCTTTTAGCGTGTTCTACATATTCTACCGAATATATTGAAACACCGGGCACGACTGCTGCAATTAGCAGGATAAATCCGGCTGAGAGCCGGTCTGCAGCAAGGGTAAAATCCAGGCCCGGAAGATATCTAATGGCTGGAAATACAGGCTCTTTTCCAGTGTAGAGGATCGCGCCTGCAAAACCCAGAAGCAGGATTGATGAGATCAGAGAAAGGCCAAAAGAAGTCTTTCTTGTGTTTTTACTGCGGTACAGGAGAGGGAGGACAGTTCCGGATATAAGGGCGGCAATTGCACCGTACACTAAGGCTTCGAGCAATGTATTCACTCCTCAAACCGAGATTCGGCAGCTATAAGAAAAGCTGAAAACAGTTTATCAGTCCGGGTAGAGAGTTCTGGCTTTCCAGATCCCATCCCGCTTAAAGCAAGACTTTCGAAACTATCCTCTGTATATGAGATGATAGGGTTAGTTTTGTAATTCGTATTGAGATTCCACCGTAAATTTCATCCGGGTTTACTCTCCCCGGAAACGTTTCTGCCTAATACTTCCTAATATTATATAGATTTACATTATAAAGTTTATTGAACTGATTGATAATTATTATTCATGACATATATTTTCGCTACAGGGAAAGAATCAGGGGCTTTAACACAATAAAATAATTTATTTTTTTGTATCTCAAGAGGGAATTCCTGATATCTAACTCTTATCACAGGAGGATTGGAATAATCAGAACTATAATAATCTTACGCAGCCTATTCCGCTCTCAACAGAATTACTTTTAAGTTCAAAACTCTACCTGGATATTTCATATGTCAAAAACATCCCAAAGTACAGCACATTATTGCCGTATCTGCAACATAGTCAAAACTATCGTCCGTTGCCTACAAAAAAGTACAGAATATAGAAAGGCGCAAAGCAGTTTCAATAGACTAATTTTTAATCCGTGGACGCATGGATTGGTATGACTACTCTCAAATCTGTTTCTTTCAGTAACCTTTCAGTGGTAATGATGTTGGTTCTTATTCCTTTCTTATTTTTTTCTTATTCTTTTCTTATTCTTTTCTAATTCTTTTCTTATTCCTTTCTTATTCCTTTCTTATTCTTTTCTAATTCTTTTCTAATTTTTTTCCAATTCTTTTCTTATCCCTTTTATTCTTTTAAAACCCTGTACACCAGATGCACATACTTCTTTTCCACAATTTCATTTCTTACAAGTTCGAGTTGAATCCCGCTTTTCTCAATGCCTCTGAAAAGATTTGTCCCGGGTTTTCCCACAATCTCCGGAGTCAAGACCAGGCTGATTTCCTCAACGAGCCCCTGTTCGAGCAGAATGCTGTTCAGTATTCCTCCGCTGTCCGAGACTACAAGCTTAAAACCATACCGTTCATTTGCAATTTCAAGTGCTTGCTTGACATCCACGCGTTCTGCTCCTGCCCGGATAAAGTCGTAGTTCCTTTCCTTTAGGTAATTGATGTAAGGCTCAGGAGTTTTCTCCGATACAAGGACGATCACATCTTTACTGTACTCGGAACGCCTGAAAACGTGCATCAGCCCTTCAAGAATTCCCCGGGAATCAGCGATCATCCAGTATGCCCGGGTGTCGTTAGGCTGAATTTCAGGTTTCTTGAAGTCCAATTCATCTTCCGGAGGGACTTTTTCGCAAAAAAATTGTGTTCCCGCCTTTGCGGTGTTTGAGCCGACTATCATGGCATCAGGCTCGTAATTGCCCAGGATTCCATAGTGAACATCAAGGTTTGCCGTAAAGCCGGTAGTTGAGCCGTCGAGACTTATGGTGTTGTGTATGACCAGTCTGGGTAGCATATTGTCACCTATTCCCCCAAATTAAACATCCAATAAAGTTATTCTATATTGGAATATATTTAATCTGGATGCATACTCTGGAATTTGAAGGCGTATCAAAGTCTTTCACAGAAAAAAATGTTATCAGAGACATCTCTTTTTCAGTCGAACAGGGTGAGATCTTCGGGCTGCTGGGACCAAACGGGGCTGGAAAAACCACCCTTTTAAGGCTGCTTCTTGATATTATAAAACCGGATTCGGGAGAAATCCGGGTCTTTGGGGGTTTTCTGGGTCCTGCTGCAAAAGATAGGATCGGCTATCTTCCTGAAGAAAGGGGGCTGTACAGGAAAACAAAGCTTCTGGATATGCTTGTCTATCTCGCACAGCTTAAAAACATCCCTAAGAAAGAGGCACAGGCGAATGCAGAGTCTCTTCTGAAATCCCTGGACCTGTACGAACACAGGGGGAAAAGGGTAGAAGAGCTTTCAAAAGGAATGCAGCAAAAAATTCAGTTCCTTTCTGCTGTCATTCATGAACCCGAACTTGTCATTCTTGACGAGCCTTTCTCAGGGCTTGATCCCGTGAGCACGAAAGCTATCAAAGACAAAATTATCGGGTACAGGAATGCGGGCAGGACTGTTATCCTCTCCACGCATATGATGGAACAGGCGCAGAAGCTCTGCGACAGGATCCTTATGCTGAATAAAGGTGAGCGAGTGCTTTACGGCACCGTTGCAGGGATACGAAAGGAGCACGGGAAGAACTCTCTGCTTGTGGAGTTCGCTGAAAAAAGGAGTTTGAGCATTATTCCAGAAATTCCAGGCATCAGAAAAATTACAGAGCATGACGGGTCAGTTGAGATCTTTCCTGAGGAAGGCATAAGCGCACAGGCAGTTCTTCAGGAGCTTGTACGGAGAGCTGATATCCTGCGGTTTGAGCAGGCTTTTCCTTCCCTGAACGAGATTTTTATTGAGACTGTGGAGAGTGCTTCTGGTGAGTAATTTTTCCGGAAAAACCTTTATTGTTGCCAAGCATGAGTTCCTGAAAACCGTAAGGCGTAAAGAGTTTCTCTTCATGACCTTTGCTTTTCCTCTTCTCCTTGCCGGAATCGCTATTATTCCCTCTCTGCTTGCCGGCACCACTCTTGCCGAAGATCAGAGGGTAGGCTATATTGACATGACCGGTTCCTTCGATTTTCCGGAATCATTAACCCATGAAGGTTTCTCTATGGGGCCGCTGGGAGCAAAGCCCTCAACTATAGAGTTTGTAAGGTACGAAGAGGACTCTGAAGCCAGGGAAGCCCTGCAGTCAGGGCAGATTTCTTCCTATCTTATAGTCCCTGCAGATTTCCTTGAGACCGGTGTGATCGAACTTTATGCCTCCGAAAAGGGAATGTCAGTTCCGGGGGCTGAACTCTCGTCTGAACTTTCAAATATCGCGATCAATTCTCTCCTGAAAGACCGGGTGGATGAACCCGTGCTCGAGCGAGTCAAAGATCCGATTAACCTTAATATGTATAATATAGGGGATAATGGAGAATCTTCAGAGCAGGGCATAGCCGAGATCCTTGCCAGCGTTGGTCTGCCTTTTCTTATGGCCTTTCTCCTCTTTTTCAGTATTTTTTCGGCATCAGGCTATCTCCTTCGTGGGGTTGCTGAAGAAAAGGAAAACCGAATTATGGAGGTTCTTCTTTCTTCCGTAACCCCTTCTGAGCTTCTTACTGGCAAAGTAGTGGGGCTTGGAGCAGTCGGCCTCCTGCAGATTGTCGTGTGGCTCTCAGTAATCTTTCTGGGAGGTGGCTATGCCCTTCCGGTAGATCTCGAGCCAATGCTCCTTTTTATTGCCCTTATCTATTTCCTGCTCGGCTTTCTCTTCTTTGCCAGCATGATGGCAGGAGTCGGGGCAGTAACCGGTTCTCTTCAGGAGAGCCAGCAGGTAGCAGGAATTTTCACATTTGTAGCTGCATTTCCTCTTATATTCATGCAGGTGATCCTTACAAGCCCCGACAGCCCGCTTGCAGTTTTTCTGTCCCTATTTCCTTTCACCTCTCCTGCATCCATGCTTGCAAGGATTGGGGCTTCGGAAGTTCCTTTCTACCAGATCGCAGCGAGTTTCTTTATCCTTTTTTTTTCAATTCATGTAGTAATCTTGATTTCGAGCCGGTTGTTCAGGGTTTACCTGCTCATGTACGGAAAAAGGCCTGGTGTAAAGGAAATCCTGAAAAATATTCGAGCAGGGGGACGGTGAAGGAAAGAAAACACGATATCCGTTGATTTATATCCGGGATTTGAGGCAGATTAAGTTACCTTGTCTCAGGTATACAAGGGCGATTGATTCGTAAATATAGGGACTGCGTAAATAAACACAACTTCTATCGCCAGCATTTTATAATATCACTTACATATATATGATTGGTTCATGAGGGATTACTGTAGAATGGAGCAAATTCAGGACAGCCTCAAAACTGATCCAGTAATATACTTCATGACACAGGATACTGTAAATGGAGTAAAAGCAGGACAGCCTCAAAACTGATCCGGTAATATTCTACTTCATGATGCAGGATAAACCTTGTGAACCACCTAACTGCCTTTTTTTACTCAACGGTCTTTTTTATATCCTACTTTTCATTGAACAAGCATGTTCAACCTGTTTTTGCCACCTCACTATAGTTGTTTTTAGAGCAACTGGTCAAGCCATAGCTTGTAGAGATCATTGCCGTGGACATGATGTTATTTGATTTGTAAAAAAGAAGACTGGTTAAATAATCAATAGTTCTATCGCTATCAATTTATAATATTGCGTATATATTTACAAATGGTCCATAAGGCCATACTGTAATATGAAGGGCATAAAGGGCAGACGTACAAACTGTCCCAGAAATAAATTATTAATAGCAGATATGGTCTTATGGGCCACTTTAAAAGGCTTTTCTAGTTTTGCGGTAGATGCCGATAATATAAAATCGATGTGACTTTTTGTAGTTCAGGAGATTTAAGGTATCTCCTGAAGAAAAAATGATGTTTTAATTCCTGTAACAAGTCTCTTCTGTAGTTCAAGTCCCTTCTGTAGTTCAAATCCCTTCTGTAGTTCAAATCCCCCGGGTAAGATAAGATTTCTTAAGATTCGAGAAATAAAGGAGAAAACCAGTGGACCTTAGTTTGAGAGCGGTTTATGATAGGTCCGCCTGGATACAGACCGGAGCGATATGGTTTACCGCCTGGAGAGCGATGCTTTCAAGGAAGTTACGGATACTCCAGGGAATCTTATCCAGAGTATGGGAGGCAAAATTCAAGCTGCCTACGATTTCGTTACTATACTTAAGAGGAATTATCGCGACTGCTGTAATTCCTTCTTCCCTTACCGCTTCAGCCATATTTTCGGAGTAAAAATCCAGCGAGTAAATGGGCTTTTCGATCCAGATCTGTTTTGCCTCATTTGATTCTGCCTTATATCTTGAAACCTTTTCTTTGAATTCGGGTGAAATTCCCCTGGATGCAACAAGATTTATCTGGTCCATAAGTTCGTCCTTAATATATACGCCCCCGGCATCCAGTCCGTTTATCTGCAGGCAGGCATCAAGTACCAGGTCAAGAATGGTATGGAGATTCCAGGTAGTATTAAGGTTCATTCCCAGTTCCCGCTGGATTTCAAGCATTTTCTGGGCTTCTTTTCGTTCGGTAATATCTACAACAAGGCCCTGAAGATGTGTTGCTTTGCCTTCTTTGTCCCTCTGGATAAAGGTTTTCTCATCCACCCAGAGCATTTTTCCGTCTCCTGTAAAAATCCTGTATTCAATATCAAAAGAATCCCGGCTTTCTGCGATGTTGCGTTTAAGGGTTTCAATAACCGTGCCAATGTCATCCCTGTGAATTATACTCCCGTAAGCCACTTTCCCTGATGTGAAATCTTCTACAGTGTAACCGAATTGGGTCACGTTTTCTGAAACGTATTCTGTCGGCAGGTTTTCTTTGTTTTCCCATAAATATGCCACTGCCTGGCTGTTGTTGATTATGGTTCTCAACAGCTTCTGCATTTCAAAAGATTTCCTGAGGGCTTCTTCATTCTCTTTCCGTTCGGTTATATCGAGGACAAGCCCTTGCAAGTGGGTTATCTCTCCGTCTTCATTCCGCTGGATAAATGTCCTTTCGTTGACCCAGCGCAGGTCTCCGGCTTTTGTGAATATTCTGTACTCCGCATTGAAGTCAACTTCACCTTTTCGGATACGCTGTTCAAACATCTCTTCAACTTTTTTCTGGTCATCAGGGTGGATGATGTCCCCATAAAGGATATTGCCGGAAATAAAGTCCTCCACCGTGTACCCAAACTGGATGACGTTTTCCGACACAAATTCGGATGGCCATTTTTCCTCCTTTCTCCACAGGAAAACAACTGCAGGGCTATTGTTTACTACGGTCCGGATTATTTCCTGCATCTTAAGGGCAGATAATAGGTCCACAATTCCTATTGCTGCAATTACCTCCCCATCTGCCGAGAAGATCGGGCAAACAGCCACGCTTCTGCCCAGGTAAGTGCCCTCCTTCGGAACTCCCCTTATGGTTTTTCCGGTCCTGAGCACCTCTTCGAGTACAGGTCCTGTATAGTCCCTGTCAATTATTTCCCCTTTTTCCAGGCGAAGCCCCCTTTGCTTGAGGCTGCGAATGGTTGTAGGAAGCCCTATAAGGGAGTGTACTGCCACTGCTATTGACTCAAGTTCTTCAGGTCCTGCATCTTCAGATATCACAGAAGTAATTCTTTCACCCCCAGGAAAGATTCTGACATTTTATAACTAAAGGTAGAAACATTTCAACCGGAAAAATATCGTGCTGAAAATCAGTATCCGGCCTTTTATACTATATTTTCAGAGAATATATAGTCGTTCTTTGTTTTTACCGGATATCAAACACATAGATATTCCTGTATTAATTATGAAATCCCTGTATTAGTTATGACCTCCGAACAATTACGATTAATGTTGATCTCTGTGAAGAGATCAGTTAAAATACCCTGTGTACGATGGCTCTCAGCTGAATCAATAAGGATATGCTTGGACTCGTTTCGTAGATATTCTTGAGGTTGAATATTTTATCTAACTATTTTTATACTACTCGGATGAATATATTCAAGTCATGAAAATTCTGGTTATCATGGGAAGTCCGCGAAAAGGTAATACTTATCGGGCGGCAAAAAAAATAGAAGAGTTCATGCAGTTAATGGGTAGTGTTGAGTTCGAGTATCTGATGCTCAAAGATGCAAATTTATCTCAATGTCGTGGCTGCTTTGTCTGTTTTACAGAGGGAGAGAATCATTGTCCATGCAAAGACGATGCCCCAATTATTGAGCAGAAAATGCATGCCGCCGATGGGGTAATCTTTGCTACGCCTGTATATGGTATGAATGTTTCCGCACTCATGAAAACCTTCATCGATCGTTTCTCTTATATTTTTCATCGCCCGCGTTTTTTCGATAAAAAAGCCCTTCTTCTCTCCACTGCCGGAGCACTGGGTCTTAAGGAGGTTCTCGATTACCTGAAACTGGTAGCTGGGGTATGGGGTTTTGAGGTCTCTTCCCGTGCTGGCATAGTAACTCCTCCAGGACCAGTTTCCAAAAAGAAGGAACAGGAGAATAACCGGAAACTTGAGAAAGCTGCATCTATTTTTTATAATTCCCTTCAGAAAGAGCGGCACCCTCCAGGCCTCCGGGATATATTCATTTTTCGTGCCCAGAAAGCAAGTTTTGGTGAACCTGACCAGAGTTCCCCTGTTGATTATACATACTGGAAAGAAAAAGGTTGGCTTAGTCCGGAAGCAAAATATTACGTGAATGTACCGGTTAATCCTGTTTACAACGCTATCGGCTGGATGGCTGAAAAGGTGCTAAGAAGAAAAATTCGAACGGAACTGGCTGAAACACGAAAATAAATTCTTTCTTATGATACATCTTTTGACTTAAGACCAGATGAATATTTTAATAGTCCTGAGCGGATTTGAACCGCTGTCCCGGGCTCCAAAGGCCCGAAGGATTGACCACTACCCTACAGGACTGCGCATGTAAGCTTTTACTTATAGCTTAATTCATGTACTTAATTTTTGTGCCTTATTGGGACTTTTTTGCGGTATTTTCAGGTCAAATATTCATTTATATAAAAATTCGTATGCCGGCTTTGAAACTTTTTACATGATAATATTTTTTGTTTGAAATGAATTTTTTGTATAATTAATTTAAAGTAATTTACATTATTACTATATAATGGAGCTGGAAGAGATAGGGATGACCGAATAGAATTATTAGCGGATTGTTTAAGAATCGCCCGGAGTTACAAGTTCCTGCTCTGGCAGTTGTTGATGGGAACATATTTTCAGAGCTACTGTGTTGGGGGACACAGTAAGGGATGAGGGTGACACCGGGCGTCTTCTTCTTTCAGTATCTATTTGTTTTGAGTGCTTTTGAATTTGTTTATATTAATTTTTGATCGATTTCGATCTGTTTTTGCTGTATTCTCAATATTCTTTTGCTCTTCTATGAGCACTCTTGCTGAATCTTTCTGGTTAAAAATTAGAATTGGCACAAAATTTATGCTGGTTTTGAAACTTTTAGTATAACAATATAATTTGTTACAGAACAATTTTTGATATAATTAATTTAAAATAATTTACGCCATTAGTATATACTGGAGTTGGGAAGTGACATTGGTTAATCTACCGACATAATCTACCACCTGAAGACTCGCCCGGGGGTCGCTGATCCTTTCTTCGAATTAATATGCTTGGGGGAGCATATGATATTCGGAGAGGCTATGTTGGGGGACACGGCGAACGGATGTAGTGCCTCTGGGCTTCTCTTATACTGTTTTTCCTTACTCCATCTTTTCTCTTCTGTTTTATTTTTTTTCTTTCTCTATTTCTTTCTCTATTTCCTTCTCTATTTCTTTCTCTATTTCTTTCTCTATTTCTTTCTCTATTTCTTTCTCTATTTTCTTCTCTATTTCCTTCTCTATTTTTCCGATTTCTATCCATTTTTTTGAATATGGCTTTTGAGACTTACATTCATAAAATATATTTTTTACAGGTCAAAAGGGTAAAAGACCTGGCACCGAAATGCCTTCCAGGTTGATAGTTTAAGTAACAGGCGCCTGCAGACCACAGTTATCTTTTTGGCAGTTGGCAGTTGAGCTTTTACACTTAAATCCTTATATTGCTTTGAATTTTTTAACGTTAAATTAATTTTTGTTTAAGAACAAAATTTTGGGTAATTAATTTAAAATAGTCAATGATATAATGTTATATTTGTGGAGTTGGGAAGTGAGTAGGGTATATACAATAAGAAATGCTTGGGGGCCATTGATCCTGCTCTGGATCAATATGCTTGGGGGAGCATATCTTCAGGGCTGCTGTGTTGGGGGACACGGTAAAAAAGGATAATAGTGCCTCTGAGCTTCTTCTCACAACGTTTTCTTCACTGCGCTTTTTTCTCTCCAGGTCTTTTCCCTGTTACTTTAAAAGTTGTCACAAACGGGCGCTTGATCGGAAGGGTGATGTCCTCTTTTTCTATATGAAGTTCTACCGCTTCTTTCAGGTTCGAAACAGCTTCTTCAATCGTTTTTCCCTGGCTTGATATGGCCAGTTCCAGGCATGAGGATACGTACCGCTCGTTCTCCTTTTGCACTACTGCCGAAAATGTAAACATTTCTGTCATGGTTCGTAATACCTCAGTGCCTATGTTAAATATTTCGCATCTAGCTATTTTAGATCGAGCTTATCTATTGACTCTAATAGATCGGAGAAGGAAACTATAAAGTAAATATCATAATTGTTCAGCTACCTTTGCTCCGAACTTCTTTTTCTGCTATATTCAATGCTGCTTATTTTCATACTGGTTAATACAAAAATCATTAATTTCGTGTTTTTTACGGGGCGTGATGATATTCTATTTCTCTGTCACTCTAATCCCGAGGCTATTCTTGACAATCTAAAGAGTCTCGAGATTGAATTGAATTATGTTAAGATTGAATTGAGTGAGATTAAAGAAAAAGTTAGGGATCTAAAGGCTCTTTTTAATCCGAACAGTCAATACAGCAATAAGCTCTCGTTTACCGATACTTACTAAGATTCTTTAAAGTTTGAGGTAATTTCATGGAGACCAAGAAACGATATGTTTTGTTTACTCTATCAATCGTCGGTCTGCTGCTGCTCGGATATATTACTTCGGCGGTGGACTCAATCGATTCCCATGCAAAAAGTACTGTTTTAAACATTAATGGCAATTCTATAACTTTGGCAGACCCGGATGCCAATATCAAAAACATTATTGTCCTTGTCCCTGACGGGTGTTCCCAGAGTGTACAGACCCTTGCTCGATGGTACAGCGGGAAACCCCTGCAGCTTGATGAAATGATGGTTGGAGCAGTATCAACTTATAGTGCTGACTCAGTTATCACAGATTCTTCTGCTGCTGCAACGGCATTAGCTACAGGTCATAAAACAACAAATGGGTTTATAAGCGTCGGCCGGGCTGATGATTCTGTGTTAAGCATACTGGAAGCCCCTTCCGAAGAAGTCCAATACCGACCGCTTGCAACAGTGCTTGAAGGTTCAAAACTTGAAGGCAAAGCTACCGGGCTTGTGGTAACCTCTCGTGTCACTCATGCCACACCTGCGGCTTTTGCTTCTCATGTAGATGACAGAGATAATGAAAACGAAATTATGGAACAGATGGTTTATGGGGATATTGACATAGTTTTCGGCGGCGGTTCCGGTTATCTCGTACCTGTAGATGAAGGGGGAAAAAGGAAGGATGGGGAAAATCTTACCAAAGTACTTCTTGACAGAGGCTACCAGTTTATTGATAACAAAGACGAAATGTTGGACCTGACCTCTGGCAGAACCTGGGGACTTTTTGCCAAAAGCCACATGGAATCGGACATTAACCGCCCCCTACTTGCACCTGAGGAGCCTTCTCTTGCAGAGATGACCGAAAAGGCAATCGAGCTGCTCTCCCAGGACAAGGACGGCTTCTTCCTGATGGTGGAAGGTAGCCAGGTTGATTGGGCAGACCACTCCAATGACCCTATCTATGCTGTCACCAGTTTTCTGGCATTTGATGAAGCTGTTAAAGTTGCAGTTGATTTTGCTGAAAAAGACGGGCATACCCTTGTCCTGGCTTTCCCGGATCATAACACAGGCGGCATGATTATTGGCAGTTACTCCGATTCAGAATATACCTCCACAACAGTAAAAGATGTTATTAAGCCTCTGAAAGGCATGAAGCTCAACTCTCCAGGTGTTGAGGCAAAAATAGGGAAAGATCTTTCTCCCAAAAATATCAAAACCCAGTTGAAGACCTGGTGGGGCATTGATGCAACTGATGAAGACATAACTGAAATTCTTGAACTTTACAATGATGGGAAAGGCCTCTCACTCGACTATGCTATCAGTGAGGTAATCAGCCGAAATCATACAGTCATTGGGTGGACTACTCATGGGCACTGTGGAGAAGATGTCCCTCTGTGGGCTTATGGTCCTGACAGTCCTGCAGGACACATGGATAATACTGAAATTGCGGAATATGTTGCTAAAGAACTGGGCTTTGACCTGAATGAAACCAGCGAATATCTGTTTGTCGAAGCAGGGGAGGTTTTCTCCAGAGACAACGGAGATGGGCAACTCGATGAAAATGAGTATTCTCTGGATATGACAGATCCCTTAAACCCTGTACTGAGAATCGGAGATGCCGAATTGCCCGTGAGCAAGAACCTTCTTATTAAGGATGGAGTTACTCATGAACTCGACGGAATAATTGTTTACGCCCCTGAAACCGATAAAGTCTACATTCCTTATGAAGCCCTTTCATTCGTCTGATGCAGGCACTGTCACAACAATGAAACCTGCAAACGGGTGAATAAGCCATATTGAAATCTCAGGAAACCCTGAAGAAAAACGGAAGATTTTTTCCTTTATATCTTTTTTTTATTCATTTTGCTCTTCTCTACCATTTATGAGCTGGAAATTGGTTGAATTTCCTTCTCAGGATTTTTTCTTCTGCCTTAAATCTGGGTGGTATTTATAAAACTACTTTTATACTGATATATGGAAGCTTAAAAAAGGAGATCCTATATGGAAGCGGAAATGACCTCAAGGGAGCGTTTTATTAACGCACTAGAAGGAAACTATGTTGACCGTGTCCCATACGGCTACCTGTGGTTCGGAGCAGGGCATGCGGTACTGGAACGGATGGGCACAAGCCTCAAGGACGCCTACGGTTCTGCAGAGGGAATTGCAAGGGCACAGATCCTTGCGCGGGAGATGTATCACCAGGATAATGTAATGTCCCCCTGGGGCTGCCTTCTGGTGGAAGCCGAGGCACTCGGGACAAAGGTAAACATAAAGGAAAATGCCTATCCTACAGTTGCAAAATATGTACTCAAATCCGCGGCTGAGCATGAATTGATAAACCCCGATGACATCGAGAAGTCCGGGAGAGTGAAGACCATTTCCGGATCGGTTGAGATTCTCAAGAAGGAAATCGGGGATGAAGCATTTATCACAGGGGCAACTATGTCTCCTCTGATGCTCGCATCTCAGGTCATGGGAGGGAGCAGGCTCTGCATTGACATGCTGAAGGACAGGGACAGTTTCCACGCCCTGCTGGAAAAACTCACGGAAAGCTGCATCCTTTTTGCCGATGCCCTGCTTGAAGCCGGAGCTGACGGTATTTTTGTCGAAAACGGGGAGAACACGGGAGACCTTTTCAGCCCGCAAATGGCTGAAGAATTCATGCTGCCATATACGAAGAAACTCTATGACCATATCAAAGCCGGAGGAAGCTATGTAATCTCCCATAACTGCGCAGCTCATGCCTTCTATGACCTGGAAATGAAACTTGAACCCCATGCCCTTAACTTTGCCTTCGGGGATGTCAGGCTGCTCGGAAAAAAGTATGGGGTTGAATGTAAAAAGCTCCATAACCACAAAAACATCGGATGCGGTCCGAGGCACTGCTTCAAGGAATTTAAGGAATTCTCGGATGCAGGCATCTGCCTTATGGGAAACATTATCCCGGACGCTCCTCTCACCGGTTCCTGCGCCGAGATCGAGCATGAAGTAAAAAGCTGTCTCTCCGCGGCACCGAAAAAAGGTTTCATTCTGTCGACAGGCTGCGAAATCCCTCTTAACACCCCGCTTGATAAAATGGAATTACTCTGGGATGCAGTAAAAGCAGGAATTTGAGGACTTCTTTCCAGGCTTTTGTTTCAAGGAAAGCTTTCTGGAAATATTAATTGTTTCATAAAGTTTCGTAAAGTTGGTAAATTTAGTATAATTTCAGTAATAAACAATTTTTGAAAAGCCCTGAGGCAGTTCTTCTCCCAGGAATTTTTCTACTTCTTTTTTCAGGTTTGCAACGGCTTCTTCAACAGTTCCTCCTTTACAGATTACATCCGCTTCAGGGCAGATTGAAACATAGGCATTCTCCTCCTTGAGAATGGTTGCAGAGAAAGGAAACCATATAGTCATATTTTGAAATATTGTTCAGTCCATTTTAAGCGTTTCGTATCCCTGTACTCTTGCTGTACTCTCACGAGCCGTTTTTCAGGGGTAGATGGACGAGCGCAGGAAATTTATACTTGCGAATATATCACATTCGAAGTTTATATTAATAGAACTTTGAAACTTATGTTGACAGGCTTGCGGGATTTATGGCAGTAGAGTCTTTGATAACCTCTTTTGTGTCTTCGCCTGACCTTTCGGTACTCGTTCTCCTTGGAGTCCTTTTACTGACCGCTCTGAGGCAGGTTGGGTCTTTGAGGCTGCAGATCTGGCAGGTTATGACCCTCGGGGCTCTCTCAGTGCTACTGCTTGGGGAAATTTCACCTCAAGAGGCTCTCCGGGCAATTAACATGGATGTTCTCCTCTTCCTTTTCGGGGCTTTTTGTGTGGGTGAAGCGCTTAACAGGAGCGGATACCTTGCCTGGCTTGGAAGCCGGATAGTTTCAAGGGCAAAGAACAAGGGTCAACTGGTCTTGCTCGTGATATTTTCTACAGGGCTTCTCTCTGCAGTCCTTATGAATGATACCCTTGCTATTATGGGCACTCCGCTTGTTCTGCGTTTTTCCCGGAAATACGGGGTATCCCCCAAACTCATGCTCTTTGCCCTGGCTTTCGGAATAACCACAGGCAGCGTCATGAGCCCCATCGGAAATCCTCAGAACCTTCTGATCGCAATTGACGGAAATCTTGATTCCCCGTTTGTGACCTTTTTGCGCTCGCTGGCTCTGCCGACTCTTATAAACCTTGCACTTGCTTACGCAGTACTCAGGCTCTTTTTCAGCCGGGAATTCGGGAAAACAGCTCTTGTTCATTCTGAAGAGGTTATTTCCGACCCCGAACTTGCAGAAATCTCAAAGAAGTCTCTTTTCCTTCTGCTGGCTCTTATCACCTGTAAGATCCTTCTTGTGGAGTTTCTGCCTGCCCGGGATTTCAGTTTGAGCTGGATTGCCCTGCTCTCCGCTTCTCCCATACTGCTCAGTAAAAGGCGAACTGAAGTTGTAAAGAATATTGACTGGACAACTCTGGTCTTCTTTGTTTCAATGTTCGTGCTTATGGAAAGTGTCTGGATGTCCGGAACCTGCCAGGAACTTCTTGGCAGAATGTCTCCGCATTTAGGCTCGGTTCCTATGATTCTTGTCCTCAGCATGGGACTCAGCCAGCTTATTTCTAACGTTCCCTTTGTTGCGCTCTATCTCCCTGCAATGGGAAGTGAGGTCTCTCAGGGGCAGCTGATGGCGCTTGCTGCTGGAAGTACAATTGCGGGGAATCTTTTTATCCTGGGGGCTGCAAGTAATGTTATAATCCTTCAGAATGCTGAAAAAGATGGTGAAACGTTTTCTTTTATGGAATTCGCCAGAATTGGGGCATTAATTTCCTTTTTAGATGCTATTATTTACTTTATCTTCCTTTTGCCCTTCTAAGCAATAATATTTCCCTAAATAACGCTAAAAAATCCGTTATAACTTTAAATGCCCTTTTAAAACCTATTAATCCTCTAATAAATTTTGCTGGTTAACCCTTACAGTATATAAAGGGTACCCAACCCTCTGATAAACTTGATATACTGAGAGCACATACACTTTTTTCTGGAAGATATCAAATCATGACCCAGAATACTACCGATTCAAATACCAGGCGCAAACGCGCTAAAGGTACCGTACAGATGAAAACCCTCGGACCTGTTGATGACCTTGAACCCCATGTCCAATCCAACTGGTGGCAGACTCTTTTTAATTCCCTTTATCTCAAGACCGATGCCGATCTTCTGGATGATATGGAAGTTACAAGGAAAGAAACAGATCTTGTTGTCTCCATCCTCGGACTCGCCCCTGAAGACACGGTTCTTGACCTTTGCTGCGGACAGGGAAGGCATGTCCTGGAACTGTCAAGGAGGGGTTTTTCAAACGTCGAAGGTTATGACAGGTCTCAGTACCTTATCCGGAAAGCAAGAACAAGGGCTCTGAAGGAAAACCTGCAGGTCCGGTTCAGGGAAGGGGACGCAAGAAAACTGCCTTACCCATCTGATACTTTCTCTGTGGTTACCATCCTTGGAAACAGCTTCGGATACTTTGATTCCACTCTGCATGATCGAAAAGTGCTTGAGGAGATTTTCAGAGTACTGAAGCCCGGAGGCAGGGTTTTTATTGATGCTGCAGATGGAGACCATATGAAAAAGAATTTCCAGCCAAGATCATGGGAATGGCTGGACAGGAAGTACTTCGTATGCCGGGAAAGAGCTCTTTCTTCTGATGGCGACCGTTTGATTTGCAGGGAGGTTATATGCCGCAATGACAGAGGAATAATTGCGGATCAGTTTTACGCTGAGAGGCTGTACAATAAGGAAAGCCTTTTTGAGCTGCTTACAGCATCAGGTTTTAGCAGCCCTACTTTTCATACAACCTTCAGCCCTGTGTCAACAGGCACCCAGGATGCAGGAATGATGGAGCAGAGAATCCTGCTTTCAGCAACGGTTGAAAAAGCCTGGCCGTCTCTGGCTTCCCCTCTTCATTCTGAAAGTAAAAAACCCCTTAACGTTGTAGTGGTGCTTGGAGACCCGAGAAAGGAAGATCAGGTCAAGCCTGCTTGCGTATTTGATGATGATGATTTCGAAACCGTTAATAGGATGAAAAAGGCACTTGCTGAGATTCCTTACATGAAATTCACTTTCCTGGACAGGCATGAAACCCTTCTCGAAGACCTTAAAAAGAGGGCAGGAAAAATTGACCTTGTACTCAACCTCTGTGATGAAGGTTTTAACAACGACCCCACAAAAGAACTCCATGTTCCTGCCCTGCTTGAGCAGTTCAATATTCCTTATACAGGCGCAGGTCCACAGTGCCTCGCCTTCTGCTATGATAAGTCTCTTGTAAGGGGAGTTGCCCGTGAGATGCGGATTCCTGTGGCAAAAGGAATTCTTGTTACCGGAGATTCTGATGTTTCAAGGCTTTCCCTCTCTTTCCCCCTGCTAGTAAAACCCAACTCAGGGGACTCAAGTTACGGGATCACGCAGAAAAGCATAGTCCACAGCAGGGAAGATATATTCAATATAATGAAGGAGACGAGAGAAAAAATAGGGTCAGATAAGCCTTTCCTGCTGGAGGAGTTCCTTCCGGGGAAGGACATCAGTGTCGGTATAATCGGAAATCCGCCTATGTGCACTGTACTGCCTATCACGGAAGAAGATTACTCTGCAGTTCCGGAAGAACTTCCACAGATTTGCGGGTATGAGGCTAAATGGCTTCCTGATTCCCCATACTGGAATATCAAATCCGTGCCTGCAGGAATTCCTGAAAAAACCGAAAAAGAAATTGTGAGGTGCTGCCTTGCTCTCTTTTCAAGGTTGGGCTGCCGCGACTATGCTCGCTTTGACTGGAGGCTTGATGCCGAAGGCAGGCCAAAATTGCTTGAAGTAAATCCGAATCCTGGCTGGTGCTGGGATGGGCACCTTGCAAAAATGGCAGCTTATACCAATATCTCTTACTCCGGTATGCTGGCAGCAATTCTTGAGGCTGCAAAGAAAAGGTATGGTATCGGAACCGATGTAAAGGCTGAGCTTCATAAGAAAGTCCCTGAACAATCCCCAAGGAAAAGCCCGGCTGAATGTGCTGCGGAATTCGAGGAGGAAGTCGAAGCTAAAGGTTCTATCGACTCAAAGAACGATAGAAAGAGAAATGTTTTCTCCAGCAATTCTGAAACAATACAGGCTCTTTAAGAGTATCTAAAATCAAAAAGTAATATCAATAAGATCGGTTAAGAAAAAGGTTAGATTTGGAAAAAAGTTATATTCAAAAAAACTGCAGTCAAAAAACTACGGAATGCGAAAGATCGATTTCTTCCTTTATTCTTCCCTTTCGCTTTCCTTTTTCTTTTACTTCTGGATGATTATCGTGAGGATATCTTCATCCTCCATGGCATGTTCAAGTCCTACCCTCTGTCCGGGGTGTTTTGCAGACGGGCCCCAGATCTGGGCATAACGGAACTTTCTGCGGAAATCACGGTGCAGGCGGTCACAGATCTGGCCTATGTTTGTCCCACTCATTACTATAAGAGGCTCTTCCATATCTGCTGGTCCTCCCTGAGGTTTCAGGTAGACCCGGATAAAGCCCAGGCAGTCGTAGATAGCGTCCTTGAGCTCCTCGATATTAATGCCTTTATGGGCTGAGATAAATATTGAGTTCGGGTATATTTTCCGGCATTCTTCTATCAGCTGAGGGTAGGCAAGGTCCACTTTGTTGACTGCAATCAGGGAGCTGACATAACTCCGGTTTTCCAGGACGACATCGATAAGCTGGTCTACAGTGATATTTTCCCTTATCAGGACATGGGCATTGTGGATTTTATATTCATCCAGTACTGCCTTGATGGTCTCTTCATCCAGGTCAAGGTCTATGGTTGAGTTTATCTCGATTCCACCCCTGTCCTTTCTCTTGATGGTAACGTCAGGGGGCACCTCATCCACACGGATTCCTGCCTGGTATAGTTCGTCCATAAGGACTTCATAGTGCTTGGGCTGGAAAACATCGAGCAAAAAGATAACCATGTCGGAGTTTCTTATGACCGAAATCACTTCTTTCCCGCGTCCGCGCCCTGAAGATGCGCCTTTTACAAGCCCGGGTACGTCAAGGAACTGGATTGTTGCGCCTTTGTGCTCAAGCACTCCCGGCACGACGGTAAGGGTGGTGAATTCGTATGCTCCTACCTCTGATTTTGCGCCAGTGACTTTATTCAGAAGAGTGGATTTCCCTACCGACGGGAAGCCCACGAGAGTTACGGTACCATCTCCCGACTTCTTGACCGAGTAACCGTCTCCTCCACTCTTTGAGGAGGCTTTCTTCTCAATTTCATCCCGCATGCGGGCCATCTTGGCTTTCAGCCTGCCTATGTGGTGAGAAGTTGCCTTATTGTACTGGGTCTTTCGAATTTCGTCTTCTACTTCCTGTATTTGCTCCTGTATGCTGCTCATCTGGAACCTGCCGACTTCGGGACTGAAGAAATTATTTTCATAGCACTTTAAAAATGAAACCGCATTCAAACGGTCTCTATAATCCTTTTTTGATCTAAAACAGATCCGTTATCTGGATATTTTATTCTGAATAGTTGGATGCAATATATATACCTATGGAATGGTTTTTATCGCTACTGAATGGTCTTTACTGATAGAATTATTTTATTTCCTTGCTACTAAGCTACTAAATGATTTTTACTGCTTGAATTATTTTGTTGGTATGAAATTATTTTTATTGATTGATCCGGAAATGATGAAATTGGTCTATTATTTATATCTCTCAATAAGTATAATAATACTTAAACCTTCTTGATGGGAAGCTCTCTGGCAAATATGCATAACAAACGCCCTGGAGCTTCCTGATTAATTGGTTGGTATTATTCCGAAGTGACCGCAAATGGCATCTCACGTTCTTTTTTCACGCGCCGCGCAAGGCTTGACCCCGCCTGCGTACCGTAGATCTATACAAAATCAATAGCCTTACCGGTAGCTTTAATACCAAAATACCAACCATGCAGCGGGGTGCGACCAACGCCTTTACTCAAAAGGAATGATCTCTCCAGTTCTCTCATATACCTGCAGCCCTGCCGGAAGCTTTGAGGCGAATTCTGTGGAGCTAAGGGTTTGCAGGAATTTTATTACTTCAGGGGCGTCCAGCACCTCTTTTCTGACCAGGAAGTCATATTCTTCTTCTGCAAATTTTACGAATTTCAGGCCGGTTCTTTCTGCACAGTTCCTTATGCCCACTCCGGCATCAGCCTTTCCTGAATGAACAGCCTCGCAGACTACAACTTCAGATTTCGCTCCGGAAACGTATCCTGGTATTGAGTCCGTAAACCCTTTTTTGCTTATTCCTCTTTCCTTTGCCAGTTCCTCTATTTTCATCTCCAGAAGAGCCCTTGTGCCCGAACCCCTGTTCCGGTTAATCAGGCTTTTTCCTGGCAGGTCTTCAAGTCCGGAAACCGGGGTGCTCTGCCTGACAAGGAGCCCTACTTCACGCCTGTACCCTTTAACAAGCACAGCTCCTGAAAGACTCATTGCCTCAACTGTAGGGGTGTTGTACCGGATTTCACCTTGCAGGGTTCCGTTCTGTCCTTCCGGATGTCTGGAGGGCATATTCACGCCTGCGATATCTGCCGTGCCTGCGGCAATTGCACTGAAACCCCCGCTTGAGCCGCTGTAAAGTGTTCTGAACCTGAGTCCGCTAAGGTCTTCCAGAACATCAAGTCCGGGGCAGAACCCGCCTGCTATGAGCAGGTCCGGCTTTTCAACTTCTCCAAAAAGGGTTACTTCTACCGGAGTTCCTGCTTCTATGAACTCGGTCTTTGGCGGGATTTCTATAAAGCCATCTGCTCCGGAAAGCGATGTTATGGCACCTGAACCCCTGTCTGCAGGATAAACCCGTCCCCTTACCATGCCTACGGGAAGGAGCTGCTGCCTCCCTTCGGAACGGAGATCCGTACCCATTATTCCTTCTTCCGTTTTTCTGATTTCCGCCTCTGCTCCAAGGGATTTTCTAAGAAGAGGAGCCACAAATTCATTAAAGATCATTAAAGCAGATGTAGGGTTTCCGGGAAGCCCGATAATCGGGACATCTTTTATGACGCCGATGATTACAGGTTTTCCCGGTTTTATGTTAATCCCGTGGGCAAGGGTCTCTCCTGCTTCGTCTATTAATCGGTACATCACATCCCCTGCCCCGGATGATGTGCTGCCCGAAGTCAGGATAAGGGCACACTCCGAAACCGCAGTTTCAAGTGCTTTTCCCATCACACTCTCATTGTCCTTTACAATCCCGTAAAGCAGGGGGGAAGCTCCGCATTCCTGGACTCCTGCGTATAGCGTGTAAGAGTTTGCGTCATATACTTTCCCCGAAGCCAGCGTTTCTCCCGGATTGGTGAGTTCGTCTCCAGTAGAAATTATCCCTACCTGCAGCCTGAGTACGGGAACTTCTTTTTTTCCTATGGAAGCCAGGACCCCGATTTCTCTTGTGCCCAGTTTCCTTCCCCTGCGCAGCACCCTTTCCCCCTTCAGGATATCAGAGCCTGCTTTCATGATATTTTCTCCCCCGGTTACAGGTCTGAAGATGAGTGCAGTCCCGTTTTCTTCAGAGGTATATTCAACCATAACCACAGCATCAGCCCCTTCAGGAATCGGGGCCCCTGTCGCAATCTCCACAGCTTCCCCTGCCGAGACCGTGAATTTTGCATCCGAACCTGCGGGGATATTTCCAAGTAACCTCAGCTTTACAGGCTCTGTTTCACTGCAGGCATACGTATCTTCTGCCCTGACAGCATAACCGTCCATCACAGCTCTCGGAAAAGGAGGGACATTAATTTCGGTAATAATATCCTCTGCAAGGATTTTTCCGTGGGCATTCTCAAGGGCTGAGCTTTCTTTTTCAGGACGGACCTGAAGGCTGTTTATTATTCTCCGGGCCTCCTCCACAGAGACAAGTTCCCGAAATTCTTTGCGTTTCATAAGAGTCAAACCTGAAATCTTATCGGTTTTCAGATGGATTTTTTACCTTAATAGCATTTCCCGGTGCATATCAATCTGTTCTTGCATCCGTAATCGCTCTTACAGCTGGAATCGGCTGGTGCCTGCAGGAGAAAAGTATACAGGGTTGACTGATAAGATTGACTTCGAACGTCGAAAGAAATAGATTCCAGCTAAGAAGGTTGACTGAGAAAGATTTGATCTAAAAAAGAGTTTGGCGGGAAAAATCCCGCCGTTTTTGTTTTTGTCTTCAGAGTCGCGCTCTTTCATTGAGCAGACTCTTTTATTTATAAATCGGTGTGCCCGTGCTCTTGGTTATTTTATCAAAGGCTTCAACCATTTTCATTGTAAGGGGTCCTGGTTTGCCTGTACCTATGAGTCTTCCGTCAAGTTTGGTAACGGGGGCAGATTCGGCTGCAGTTCCGGTGACGAAGATTTCATCTGCTGTGTAGAGGTCAAAAAGGCCGAGATTTGATTCGATGACTTTGTAGCCCATCTCGTCCAGGAGTTCGATGGCTGTGGCTCTTGTGATACCCTTTAAGTTGCTTATTGTGTGGGGGGTAAGGACCTGGTTGTTTTTGACGATAAAGATGTTGTCTCCCGAGCCTTCGCACACAAAGCCGTTCTGGTCAAGGAAGACGGCTTCATCTCCTCCTTTTTCATTGGCTTCAATCTTTGCGAGGATGTTGTTGAGATAGTTCAGGGACTTGATGTTCGGGGACAGGGCATCCGGGGCATTTCTACGGACACAGACGCTGACTCCTGTGAGCCCGACTTCGTAAAGGTCGCCGTACATGGCTCCCCAGCCCTGGGCGATAACAACGACACATGGTTTTTCACACTTGCGGGGGTCAAGTCCGAGGTCTCCGACTCCTCTTGAGACGATGGGGCGGATGTAAGCATCTTTGAGGTTGTTTTTCCTGAGGGTCTCAAGGATTATCTCGGCCATTTCTTCTCTTGTGATGGGGATGTCCATTGCGATTGCTTTTGCTGAGTCATAAAGCCTGTCAACGTGTTCCTTTAACTTGAAGACACGCCCGTTGTATGCCCTTATGCCTTCGAACACACCGTCGCCGTAAAGGAATCCGTGGTCATAGACCGAAACTTTGGCTTCGGATTTTGGGACAAATTTCCCGTCTAAATAAATCAGTAACTCATTCATTTGCAAATCATCCTTTTAAGTTTTTATTATCTGTAGGGTACTTAACTGGGGCTTTCGATCCAGTATAGTCTTTAACCTACAGGTCAATAGCCCATTTAACTTTTTCACTCTTTTACAGTATGTAAGCTCTATGAAAAGCTCTTAAAGAAACTCAGAACTCCGAGAGAGTTGCCATACCGAGATTCTTAATAAACATTCCAAGTAAAGCGGGTAGATACTAAATATATATTACAATTCCGCTTCCACATAAATATTTTAAGATTTTATATCGCACCAATTAGTATGTTCATGCAAAAGGTTTTTATCCTAGAAGGCTCATTTCGTACTCCGCAGTAGGATAAGCAACCAGGGCTCGTGGCTTAGCCTGGATATAGCGCTGGGCTTCTAACCCAGACGTCGGGGGTTCAAATCCCTTCGAGCCCGCTTTATTCTTCTTGCTTACTTTTGATTAATTTCTGGTAAATAAACCTCGACCTTCTTCCTGATGTCCTTATACTTTTTATTGAAATTTCCACTCGTTTTCAATTCCTTTTTGTCTTTTTTCGGCAACGAGCTTTCAGCATAGCTGCAGTTTTTTACGGAGGCCTGTGCAACATCTCTTTTCAAATCGAAAAAATTCAAAAACAGGGTTGAAAGTTGAATAAATATAAATTAAATAAAATTTGAATAAATATACCTTATATAAAATTTGAAATAAATATACATTAAATAAAAAAGCAGTCTACCGGGGACGCTGATGATATGAAAATTCCCGGTATAATCTCACATAACGCTATTTCTTGTTCTTTAAAAATCCGGATACTGCCAGCTCTTTTCGTTAACTGCTCTTCCGGGTTTCGGGCACCATCTGAACGCTCTCTTCCGAGGGCATGATTATTGCCAGAATAATATATATGACGATCCCGATCCCGTCTATCAGGGCAAGAAGAACAAAGACAAGCCTTACAAAGGTCGGGTCAATCCCAAAGTATTTTCCGAGCCCGCTGCAAACCCCAAAGAGCATACGGTCACTCTTACTTTTTGTCAGGCGCTTTTCCATTTTATAAACCGTGCGTTTTTCTTCTTTTGTCTCCCCCTTTTCTTCGCTGGTTCTTTCCCCTGACTCTGTTCTGGCTTCTTCTTTTATTTCTTCCATTGTTTTCTCAGGTTTTTCCCATGATTTCTCTGTATAGCCAGTTTCAAGTTCCCCCGGAGCCTTGAAATCGCTTTCTTTTGGTTCTATTCTTTCCTGGGGTACAGGCTCTATACTGGCTTCTTCTTCTGTTTCTTCCATTGTTTTCTCAGGTTTTTCCCATGATTTCTCTGTATAACCAGTTTCAAGTTCCCCCGGAGCCTTGAAATCGCTTTCTTTCGGTTCCTTTTTTTCCTCAAAGTCGGGATTTTCCTGCATACTGATTATTCTATTTACGAGGATTTATATTATCCTGCTATTTATCCAACGTTTTTTATAATTATATATCTGATTTCTTCCTGTTCTCTCTCTTCCTTTCAATGGCATTCAGTGCAGCCACACTCTTGCCCCCTGCGGAAGACTCCGTATAGCATCAGAGGGAGCAGGAGGGCCGCAAAGCCGATCTTAATACCTTCTGGAAGCAGTTCTCCTGCGCTTCCCAGGGTTGCAGTCGCACTTACTCCCAGCTTAAGGTAAAGCCAGTCAAGAAAGATTCCTGCCCCAAGGGAACACAGGGAGATCACTCCAAGGTAGAGGGCTGCAGAACGCTTCCCCAGGAAACGGGCTACCATGGTTATGGTTGCCGCATTGGTTGCAGGACCTGCAAGAAGGAAAACAAACGCTGTGCCAGGGCTCATTCCTTTGGCTACGAGGCTTGCGGCAAGAGGAGTTGAGGCTGTAGCGCAGATGTAAAGTGGAATTCCCACTACAAGCATGACCAGCATTGACCCGAGCCCTCCTCCCAGGTATTCCTGAATCAGGGTTTCGGGAACAGCATAGGAAATTATCCCTGCAAGCAGAATTCCAATCAGCATCCACTTCGAGATTTCTCCGGGAAGTTCTATGTAGGAATATTTCAGTCCTTCCAGGAACTGCTCTTTTACGGATTTTTTGCTTCTCCCATCCGGCAATGATTCATTTTTCTCCTGCTCGCAGTGCCCGCAGCCGCACGAGGAGGTTTTGCTTTCAGTCGCCGGTGTTGCTGAGGGAAGTGTGAGAGGCAGGACTCCTTTTCCGGATCCGGTCTTCAATTCCAGAGGCATGGCTTTTGAAGGCACCGTATTCAGGGCAGGATATTCCTTTTTTCCTATTCCGGGAACTTCAGGTGAGCTGCAGCCGCAGGAATGGGAGTTGCATTTTTCTCCGGCTGCCGATACTCCTACAAGGGTCGAGACTGCAAGGATTTCTGTTTTTTTCCCGGATTTTTCCAGGTTTTTGCCTCCTTTTTTTTCGGGTTCTTCCCCTATCAGCAGGTTGTCTGCAAGCCCTGCAAGAAGTGCAGTTACAAGGGTTGCAATCGGGCGGAAAATAGTCATCAGGGGGTCAAGGAGAGCGTAGGTGATTGCAATAGAGTCCACTCCGGTCTGGGGAGTTGAGATCAGGAAGGACAGGGTTGCGCCTCTGGTTGCCCCCCTTTTCCTTATAGACATGGCTGCGGGGATCACTCCGCAGGAACACAGGGGAAGGGGAAGACCTGCCAGGGAGGCGTTGATAACGGAACGTACTTTTCCTGCTGATGTTCCAAGGTATTCCACAATTTTCTGATCAGGAACGATTACATTGAGGAGACCTGCAACGCCGAAGCCGAAAATAAGGTAAGGGGCAGCTTCCACAAAGATTTCCCAGGATGCGAGAAGGATCCCCGAAAGCAGGAAAGGAATGAAGCTGAGGAATTCAAAGCTCATGTTTTTTCCTCCACATGTTCAAGGCACATCTCAATGAGTGTGCGTACATGTTCGTCTGCGATGTAGTAAACCGTAAATTTTCCTTCCCGCCTGACTCTTACAAGGTCAAGCTGCCTGAGGGTCCGAAGCCCGTGAGAGACCGCAGACTGCGTGACTTCAAGAGCCTGCTCGAGTTCACAGACGCACATCTCTTTTTGTCTGAGCAAAAAAAGGATTTTCAGGCGGGTATCCGATTGAAGCGCCTGAAAGACTGCAGACATCCTCGTAATATTTTCGGAATCAGGGACCTTCTGCATCAGGGTTTCTATCTTCTCCGGGTTAACACGATCGCACTTATCTTGCATGAACATATGAACAACTGTTCATATATTAATGTTTTTCGAAAGACTGCAGAGTTTAGAGACTAAACGGAGGGACTTGAAATCCAGGTTTCAGCTTAAGGTTTTGGCTTAAGGTTTAGACTTCGGGTTGAAAAGGCTACTTTCTGTAGAAAAACTTAAACCCGCCACTTAATCTCGAAATTTAAGCCCGAAATTTAAGCCCGAAATCCAAATTGTCTTTTCAGATTTTTATTAATAATAGAAAAAATGCTCCGAGCACGAGCAGTGCTGACCACTCGAGTTTCTGCATCCTGAGTTCGTGGAGAGAGGTCCGGCACTGTCCCTGGTAGCACCTGCTCTCCATGGCTTCTGTCACTTCTTCGGCCAGGAGGATCGACCTTCTTATCAGGGGCACTGCAATTGCCGTGGTCCCCCGGCGCAGGTCATGCCTGAGGTCAAGGCCCCGGGCGAGCTGGGCTGCCCTGATAGTCGCTGCGTTTTCCAGGAAACTTGGGAGGAAGCGGATGGAGAGTGACATCATGGTTGCCAGGTCGAAGGAAGTCACTCCGAGGTAGCGGAGCGGCAGGGGACGGAGCAAGCGCTCGATCCCGTTGGTAATCTGGTTCGGGAGGGTACTTGCCGTAAGGAGGGCCGCATAGAGCAGGAGCAGCCCAAAGCGTAAGGAAAGCAGGGTTCCAAGCCTCAGCCCTTCATAAGTAGGGGTAAGCACCGGCAGGGGGACAATGGGAGTCCCTTTAGTTGCAAAGAGCTGGAAACAAAAGATGAAGAACATAAAGAAGAGCAGGGGGCGGACCGACCTGAGCAAAAAGGAAAGGCGTACTCCCGAAATCCCGGTCAGCAGGAGGAAAAATGCAATAAGTAACCCCATCCCGGCAAAACTCTCTTCCCTGAAGACCAGGATGCTCAGGCACATCACTGCCCCAAGCTTGGTCCTGGGGTCCAGCCTGTGCAGGAGGGAATTCCCGTAGACGTAGTTGAATGCAGTCTCATACATTGTCCCTCACCACCGTCTCAGCTATTTCCTTCTCCGTTGTTCCCGTTTCATCTGCCTTCATTTCAGCTTCTCTTTTTTCTGATATTCCCCTCTCTTTTTCCTGCATTTCCGGCCTGAGCTTTTGAAGCTCTTTCAAGGCCTCTTCTGCCGTAAAGATGTCCTCCCTGAGGTCGGCTCCCTTCCTGTTCAGTTCTTTCATAAGCCTGGTGAGCAGGGGCACCGGGGAATGTCCTGCACGGAGGTATTCTTCAGGGCTGCCTGTAAACACGATCCTGCCCTCTTCCATTGAAATGACCTTCTGGGCGAAGGGCAGGATTTCTTCCATGTTGTGGGATACAATGACGATCCCGACTCCCTTTTTATGAATCTCTTGAAGCCTTCCGAGCAGCTTGGTCCGGCCTTCGGGGTCCAGGCCTGCAGTGGGTTCGTCCAGCACCAGGTAGGCCGGGCGAAGCGCCATGATTCCCGCAAGTGCAACTCTGCGTTTCTCTCCCCCGCTCAGGCTGAACGGGGAGCGGTCCAGGATCCGGGTATCAAGGTGTACGAGAGACAGGGCATCATGCACCCTTTTTTCAAGTTCTTTTCCCCGGATCCCGAAGTTCGAAGGGCCGAAGGCAACTTCCCTGTATACAGTTTCCTCGAAGAGCTGGTTCTGGGAATGCTGGAACAGCATGCCTACTTTTCTGCGCACTTCCCGGCTATTGGTGTCCAGCCCGTCCACGGTTACCCTGCCGCTTTCGGGGTGGAGAATCCCGTTGAAATGTTTAATGAGTGTGGATTTTCCTGCTCCTGCGGTTCCTGAGATGACGGCAAATTCCCCTCTTGCGATCTCCAGGGAGACGTTTTCAAGGGCAGGCTTCCTTTTCTGGTTCCCGGAATAGGAATAGCTTAGATTTTCCACCTTGATTCCCATATCTCCTCCGCAAGATTTTCTATTGAAGACAGCCGTTTCCAGTCAAAGGTAAAGCCGCGGGCTTCCAGGCTGTTCAGCAGTTCAACGACGGGGGGAATTTCCAGGCCGAATTTCCCCGGCTCAGGGGCTTTGAAAACGGTTTCCGGTTTTCCTTCCTGCACTATTTCCCCCCTGTCCATCACGATTATCCTGTCAGCGTACAGGACTTCTTCGAGCTTGTGCGTCACATACACGATAGTTCGGGCTTTTCCCCGCAGCTTTCGGATGATTTCCCGGACCTGCTCCCTGGATCTGGAGTCCAGCATGGAGGTTATTTCGTCAAAAACAATGCACTCGGATTTCATTGCAAGGGCCGAGGCGATAGCCGCGCACTGGCTCTGCCCTCCGCTTAGGGTTTTTGGGGAATGGTTTTTGAAGTTCTCAAGTCCCACCACTTCCAGGGCCCTGTCTACCCTTTCCCGGATTTCGTTCGGGGGCAGGGCAAGGTTTTCGGGCCCGAAAGCCACGTCTTCTTCCAGGGTTGTGCCTACGAACTGGGTGTACGGGTTCTGGAAGACCATGCCCACGGTCTGCCGGATTTTGAGAAGATTCGAAGGATCTGCCGTGTCCATATCGTTTATGAACACTTTCCCTTCCATCGGCTTCAAAAGCCCGTTCAGGTGCCGGATAAGGGTGGACTTTCCCGAACCGTTCCTGCCAACTATCCCGAGAAATTCTCCTCTTTCTATTTCGAGGTTTATTTTCTTCAGGCCCCGTGTCCCATCAGGGAAGTTGTAGCTAAGGTCCTCTATCCTGATCATTGTTTTTGGCTCTTTGCTGTTTTTGGCTTTTTGCTTACTTTTTCAGATCCTGTACCTGGAAGCTATATGGGCAGCAATTGCCAGTTTCAGGATGTCCCCGATAATGAATGGAAGCACTCCCAGGGTTATTGCTTGCAGGAGGTCCAGTTTGGCGACAAATGCCAGCTGGGCCACGCCCAGAACATAGACGATTACGAGCCCTATGCCTATATAAAGAGCATTTGAGATGTAGTCGTTTTTTCCGCTCTTCTCACTCAGGTACCCTATTACAAATGCCGCAATTATGAAGCCTATTATGTATCCGCCTGTTGGTCCCAGGATCACGCCGAGCCCCGAGGCCCCGCCTGCAAAAACGGGTAGCCCTGCAATCCCCAGCAGAGTGTATATCAACATGCTGAGGGTGCCCCATTTGCTCTTAAGCATACTCCCTGCCAGGAAGACAAAGAGGGGCTGCATGGTAACCGGTACCGGAGAAAAGGGGAGTGGGATTTTGATGTACGCCCCCGCTGCAATCATTGCGGCGAAAAGGGATGCAAACACCATTTTTCTAAGTTCCGAGGATTGGGCAATGCCGTATGTTTCGTTTTTCCCTTTCATTCTTTCATTTCTCCTGTTTTTATGTTTTCAAAGTTTAGTCCTGCATCCCGTATCATCTGCAGGTCCATTTCCGGACTTCTCCCTTCAGTGGTCAGGTAGTTGCCGAGCATCAACCCGTTGGCCCCGCAAAAAAGGGCAAGGGACTGCAGGTCCCTTAGGTTCTTTTCTCTTCCCCCTGCAAGCTTGATATTTTTCTCCGGCAGGACGAGCCTGAAAAGGGCTATGCTTTTAAGGATCTCCATCGGGGGCAGAGGGGCTGCATTCTCCATCGGAGTTCCCGGAACCGGGTTTAAGATGTTGATTGGCACGGCATCTACGTCCAGTTCTCTCAGGGTAAGGGCCAGTTTTATCCGGTCTTGCATACTCTCCCCGAGCCCCAGGATCCCTCCTGAACATACTTCAAGCCCGGCTTCCTTTGCAGTCCTGATTGTCCGTATCCGGTCGGCATACGTATGTGTGCTACAGATGCGCCTGAAAAAGCTTTCAGAGCTTTCCAGGTTGTGGTGGATTCTTGAAACCCCGGCTTCTTTCAGCTTCCCCGCCGATTCCGGGCTCAGGGTTCCGATGGACGCGCAGACTTCAAGTCCGGTCCTGTTTTTTATCAGCCTCACGGCATCCAGGATGCTTTCAAGTTCCTCAAACTTCAGGCGGTTCCCGCTTGTGACTATCGAAAATCGGCATGTTCCGGCCTTTTCAGCGTTTTTTGCGTCTTCAAGGAGTCTCCCGGGGCTTAGCAGTGGATATTCCCTGGTTTCCGCACAATGGTGAGCTGACTGGGCACAGAACCTGCAGTCTTCGGGGCAGCGCCCGCTTTTTGCGTTTGTAATTGCACAGAGATCTACAGTGTTCCCCAGCTTTGCTCTCAAGCGGTTTGCGATGGTAAAGAAGTCGAAGAGGTCGGGCCCGGTAAGCACTGCAAACTCCATAATTTCCTCTTCGTCCAGAGGGATTCCCTTATTGAGTTTGTCTCTGATCCGAGGGGGCATCGTGGCAATTTCCTTCATTGTTAACCTCTTTCTATGACGCGGTTAACTTTAAATCCGGGACTTGTTTATTAAAGTTTTCTCTCAACTTTGATACCAAAACTATCTGTACTCTCCTTTTTGCCCGGATTTAGGGGCTTTTTCTCTTCTCCGGGCGATAATTAAATATATATCTTATGCCGGTATTATGGATACTTCACCTGGAATGCAGTTTTAGCATACTGTTACATGCTGTATTTTCGGGAGTTGCATTGTGGGCGCGTGGCCTAGCCCGGATATGGCGGCAGCCTCCTAAGCTGTAAGTCGGGGGTTCGAATCCCTTCGCGCCCGCTAATTTCTATCTCTTTTATGCAGCATCCGTTTTATTCATGTTTCACTTAATCTGCTTTCCCTGACTTTTTTGAAGGCTTGTTTTTGAAAGTTTATCTCATGGGAAAGTTCTGTAAGTATGGACGCTTTTCTTCTTCAGAAGGTTATCAGTTCATGCTTTTGTCTTCCGGACATCTCTTCTCTGTGTCCTTCTCCGTGTCCGTAAAACAAGTATGTAGTTAGAGAAGAGCCTATATCCAGAAGAGACTGAACTATGGATGGGAAGTGTCCCGATGGGAAGTGTCCCGCAAATTGGAGAGGCCTGCCCCGAAATTATGGAATAAATTCTTATTTAGAAATACATTATTCCTAGCTGGAATACAGTAAATTCTTATAATGCAGCATAATTTCTATTAAAAAACATAACTGCCGCTTCAGAGGAAACAGGAATTGATCAGAAAAGCCAGGATAAGTGATGTTGTTGAGATGAAGCAAATCATCAACACTTACTCTAAGGATGAGCTTATGCTTGCTCGCTCCCTTAGTGAGATGTACGAGAACATAAGGGATTTTTATGTATGTGAGGTCGAAGGAGAGGTTGTGGGATGCTGTGCCCTGCATGTGGTCTGGGAAGACCTTGCAGAAATCCTTGCTCTCGCAGTTAAGCCCGATTGTGCAAGAAAAGGAGTAGGCACACAGCTTGTTTCAGCCTGTCTTGAGGATGCTAAAGATCTTGATATGAAGGAAGTCTTTGCTCTTACTTATGTGCCTGAGTTTTTTGAAACCCTGGGCTTTAATATTGTGGATAAAAACAGCCTTCCCAGGAAAATCTGGTCTGGTTGCATCAGGTGCCCCAAATTTCCGGACTGTAATGAAATTGCAGTTCTTAAATCTATCAACGCCTGAAATCTTTCAGGAACCCTCAGGAAGTCTTACGCTTCACGACTCCTGAATTTTTTATTTTGTTTTTTCCTGCCCGATTCCATGTGATAAACTCCGGTTTTGAAATCTTTCTCAACCCATATTTATTTTGAAAGATCGAAACCAAAAGCTATTTATTCAGTAATCCTATTCTTTTTAGGTTGTCCTAATTATCTGGCCTGATAAATTTCGGGCATGTGTTGGTGGAATGGTGTTAATGCATACAGATCGACTCGAAGAATATTTAGAAACTATTCTTTACCTTATTACGAAAAACCAGAGCCCTGCAAAAACCAAACAAATTGCAGAAGAACTGAATGTATCTCCGCCCAGTGTGACGGAAATGATCAAAAAATTGCATTCTATGGGGTTCGTCGAGTATAAGCCCTATCAAGGAGTCGAATTGACCACAAAAGGAGCTGAAGAAGCTATCCGGGTCAAGAGGAAACACCAGGTTCTTGAGACTTTCCTGGCTGAAGTCCTTGATTTTGACAGGAAGGAAGCCCACAAGGAAGCCTGCGAGCTTGAGCACGCGGTATCAGACTCAGTGCTTGAGAAACTTTACGATTTCCTGGGAAATCCGGAGTACTGCCCCGACGGACACCCAATTAATATCGATAAAAGTAACTTGCAGCGCGAGGAAGGATTCATTCCTCTCGATGAAATGAAAGAGGGAAGTTCAGGTACGATTGCCAGGGTAACCCTTCCAAGGGAGACAAAAGAGCGGTTAACCTCTCTTGGTATCCTTACAGGAGAAGGTATTGAAGTCAGGCGCAAGCAAAAGCAGGGATGTATCTCAGTCATGGTTGTTGGGTCTGAGATTGCTCTTGGAAGAGATATAGCAAAGAAAATTTTTATCACTCCTAAAGGTAAAAATGCGTAAAAAAGGGACAATGCTGGCACTTTACAGGTACAGGGAAAAATTAATGGAGGCATGATAGGGATTTCCAGCTCATGCTGTACTTCTGGCAACAGAGGTCAAAAGAATTCTCCTTATGATGTGACACTGGCCTTCATAGGCAACCCGAGCGTTGGAAAAAGCGTTTTTTTCAGCAGGCTTACAGGAGTTGGGGTTGAGGTTTCCAATTACCCGGGCACTACGGTTGCGCTTAAAAGAGGGAGTGTAAATGCCAGAGGCAAGACCATTGAAGTAGTTGACCTGCCTGGAATATATTCTCTCGGGGTTGCAAACGAAGACGAAAAGGTAACCAAGAGATTTCTTATTGAAGATCAGCCGGATGTCATTATCAATGTCCTTGATGCAAGCAGGCTTGAGAGAAACCTCTATTTGACTCTACAGCTGCTGGAACTCGATATCCCTATGGTTATTGCCTTAAATCAGGTGGATCTGGCAGCAGAGCTCGGAATTCTTATTGATACGGAAAGACTTTCAGAACTCTTAGGCCTGCCTGTAGTCTCCACTGTCGCAACGTGGGGGGTAGGGCTTGATGAGGTAGTGCTCGTGGCTCTCGAAGAGAAAGACAAAGTCCAGGACCACCACAGGGTAAAGTACAGCCAGTGGATTCTCCAGGCTCTGTCCGGTCTTGACCATGCTTTTCCGGATTCATCTCAAAGTGTCAAGATTGCAGCTCTGCTGAACGATGCCGAGTTTGTGGAACTCTGCTGCATGCCGCCTGAAGCCCATGCCATTCTCTCTTCTGCCCGGCGCTTCAGGCAGAACCTTGAGATCGAGCACGGAATTTCGGTCCCGGATACTGTTGCAAGAGACCTGTACGGAGAATCCGGGCATATCGTAGATAGTGTTGTCTCAGTGTTCGAACCGAAAAAAAGATTTCGTGACAGGATAGACAGTGTTCTTACCTCTCCTAACTTCGGGATTGCGGTTCTCATAGCGGCCCTGCTCCTTACTTTTCTTCTCGTCTTCAGGGTAGGAGGCTTCCTTGAAAACTGGATTGTGAATGATTTTTTTGAGCCTCACGTGATTCAGCCAGTGGAAACAATGACTCTTGGCATGGCGCCTATCTTTAGAAACCTGATTCTTTATTCCCTGCGGGGTGTGGAAGCCGGATTTGCAATTGCAATCCCGTATATTGCAGTTTTCTATGCTATCCTTTCCATATTCGAGGACTCAGGCTACCTGACCAGGGCAGCTTTTCTCCTGGACAACCTGACCCACAAGCTCGGGCTTCATGGGAGAGCTGTTATCCCTCTGGTTCTGGGGTTTGGCTGCAATGTCCCCGCAATAATGGCAGTGCATGCCCTTGGCACCAGGAGGGAAAAGCGGATAGCTTCGCTTCTTATCTCCCTTATTCCCTGCTCTGCAAGGACAGTTATTATCCTGGGACTTGTGGGGACATTTGTTGGTTTCTGGCCCGCGGTTTCTATCTATGTGCTGGACGTTCTCATTATTGCAGCGATGGGTTGGGTTCTCGGAAAAACCCTTCCAGGCCAGAGAAGCGGCTTCATTATGGAAATGACCCCTCTCAGAAAACCTGAACTGAAATCCACTCTCAGGAAGACCTGGATGAAAAGCCGGGAGTTTTTATATATCGCTTTTCCGCTGCTGCTTGCAGGGAGCGCATTCCTCGGAATCGCCGATGCCCTTGGTCTTCTTTCTATCTTCCAGGACTTTGTAGAACCTGTATCTGTTGGCCTACTGGGCCTTCCGGCTTTTGCCGCAACAGCCCTGGTTTTTGGAATTCTCCGAAAGGAAATGGCTCTCCAGATCCTGGCCGTACTTGCAGGCACAGCCAACTTCGCAGCTGTAATGACCCCCCTTCAGATGTACCAGTTTGCGGTTATTACTACCATTTATGTCCCGTGCGTGGCAACGATTGCAGTACTGAAGCATGAGCTTGGAACAAAGGATACAGCTATGATTGTTACCTTCACCATATTCCTTGCTCTTGTGGTAGGTGTCTTGATCCGGATTCTCGGGCCTCTCTTCCTGTGACGCCCGAGTTGCGATTCGGGATCACAGGAAATCGGAGATTTCCTGGGAGTTGCACTGCAAGTGCAACAGCCCGCAGTCCTTTTCGCTGCGCTCAAGAGGACTATTTATGAGTTTTAGTAGTGAACTTTGCTCCAAGGACAAATTTATGGGTTTTATCAGTTATCTTCGCTCAGGAGGTCTAAATTACAAATATTTCTGACCCTTTCAACCATATTCGCTATAAATAGTCGTTTTATTCACTTCTTTTAAGATGGGCAGACAGGCTGGTGGAGGCGCTCATATTTGCCGGAATTGAAACACGGTTTCCGGGTTTAAGGGAGGTATTTCTCTGGCTGACAGAGGAACGTGCTGAAATTCCGTTATATTGAGTAAAAAGCGATATTTAAGGAAAGATCAATTAATTTATGAGATTAATTAAATTATCAAAAAACAGCAAGTTTTTTTATTTACTTCAATGCCGATTCGTTGGAACGTATGTTTCTGTATGCCGGGTACAATAATTATATATTAGTAAACTTATCTATTCTTTCTCGTCTGTTTTCATATTATAGTAAATTATTAATACTTCATGCATCGTGTTTATTTTCGATGACTCGGATTACCGATCACATACACAAAAACGTTTTTAGTGTTATTATGGATATTTTCGAAATGGATCATTTCCGAGAGCCTGAAGTTGAAGAGGTTCAACTTTTCCTTGAAAGCACCGGAACCCACGGTTCTATTGTTAACGAGAGTGCTCTGGAGATGGACTGCAGCACATCCCCCAAAATCCAGGAGAGGCAGAGTGTACTTCTTAATTTCGATGAGTCTATTCCGTCCATTGAGTAACACTTTCTTCTAAAAATTTCCAACCCCTGTTGAAATCCAACTCTTTAACTCATTTAATTTTTGAGTTACCTTTTGGGTTTCATTCCCTATTTTGTACAAATCCCGGATTGAAGCCTCTATCTTGTTTATATGATATCATTAACAGCATTCCGCGTTCTGGACTTTATCTCTTATTTTTATATCTGCCCTTTATCCAGTCTTTCCGGGAATAGAATTGCACCTGATACACATATTTAATATTTTTGTACAGACGATGCCGAAAAATATTTATTCTACTGTTCTGCCCTTTTCCTCTCCAGAAAGTTATTATCTCCATGGGATTGCTGAATTCTTGATCCGGGTATTATGTGCTCGAAAGTGAGGCATTTTAGCATCAATATTATTCTTTACAGGAAGATTTAAGGAAAACTGTTCATTCTCTTCCAGAGCATTTTCCGATCTGCATCTCCTGTTTTCTGTCCTTTCTGACGTTTAACCCTTCTTCCTTCGGAAATTTCATATTTTATACAATTTCTCCTGTTCTTATATGCGGTTTCTGCACCCGTTTTCAGAAAGGTTTATTAAGTTATCTTATTATAATATAATTTAAAGTTATTTCGGGTCAGCTGAATACTATCGATTACCATATATATATAAAGTAAGATTACATGTACTTTATACACATTATTTAAATTTGTCAGATTGAATCTATTTAATTATATTACACTGACGTTTCATGCTAACAAAAAACTGCAGACATAAGGAAACCCGGGACCCGAATTTATTGTTAGAGGTATTTTCATGAGAACTGGACAGAGGGACGTGCACAATACACCGCTTAAAAGGCGACTGTCAATAACCTATGAGGAGCTCGAGACTCTCAAAAAATCAATAAAGATTTCGGTTCTCAATGAACTGCAGGCCGAAATGGAAAACAGTTCCGATCTGGATTCCTTTAAGGACCAGATCCTTTCCGAAATCAGAACAGAATTGAAGGGGCTCCCTGATTCTGCATCACTAAAGGCTTCAATTATTAGCGAACTGCGAGCCGAATTCAGTTCTGGCAAAGATAATGACTCTGCGACAGCGGACCGGCGGCTGAAGGAACTGGCAGGAATTCAGGACGGGCTTGTCAGGGAGCTGCTTGACCAGAAAATGCTTATAAAACAGCTGGAAAAAGACCTCGAAAAACTCTCCGGAGCGCTGGGAGGTATGCAAAATACTGTTTCTTTCTCTCCCCCCTCGCCTCCCTCTTCTCCTTCTGTTTCTCTTCCCATCCTCGAAGACCCCCTTGACCTTCCTCCTCTCTCCAGAAAACCAACGCGTAAACTTGAGTTCAGGAAAGAGAACTATTCCGCACACGAGCTTATTGATTTCAGGGAAGCTCCTGCATCCCTGCCAGGCACAAATGCAAAAGTTCAGCTTAAGATAAGGGAGGTTGAGCCCGAGGAACTTGACGAACAGGAGGTTGTCGAAACAAAGTGTGAGTATATCATCGCCGAGAGCGGGGATCGAAAACGGCTTAGAGGCAACCTGAGGCAGTCGACTCCAGTAAGAGAGGCCCCGGCGGGACAGTTGTTCCCTCCAAGCTCGAGATCTTCTATGAGGCGCCAATCTCCTGTGAATGCAGACCCTGTAAGAGCCCGACCCGATGAAGATTATAAATGCGAGTACATAATCGCCGAAAAGGCTCCAAAAAAGCGTTTAATCGATGAGTCCGTGGATCTTAGGGATACTGATGATGCGGAAATCATAACCTGCAATCGGAAAGACCCCCAGGCGTAATGAGGCTGAAAAAACGGAGACATCCTCAAAAACGCAAAACCTCAGAGGCATTCTGTGTACATAAAAGAAATCGAGTTCGTTAATTTCAAGTCCTTTGGAAAAAAAGTAAAGATTTCCTTTTTCAATGACTTCACCACTATTTCCGGTCCTAATGGGAGTGGGAAGTCAAACATCATAGATGGGATTCTCTTTGCGCTCGGGCTTTCGAGCTCCAGGACTCTCCGGGCTGAAAAACTTACGGATCTTATTTACAATGGAGACGAGGCAAAAAAGCCTGATTTTGCCCAGGTTACGATCCGTTTTGACAATACTGACCGCAAGATGCCGTTAGAGCTTGATGAGGTTGAGGTCTCAAGAAAGATCAAGCGGACAAAAAATGCGTACTACAGTTACTTTTACTTTAATGGAAAAGCCGTAAGCCTGGGGGAAATCCATTCCCAGCTTGCAAAGGCAGGAGTAACGCCTGAAGGTTATAATGTGGTAATGCAGGGAGATGTCACGCAGATCACCTCCATGACCTCTGTAGAAAGGCGGAAAATCATTGACGAAATTGCCGGGGTTTCAGAATTTGATGAGCGTAAGCAAAAGGCGCTCGGGGAACTGGAAATCGTCAGGCAGCAGGTCGAACGCGTGGACATCATCCTTGAAGAGGTGCGTACCCAGCTTGAAAAACTTGCAGGGGAACGAGACCAGGCACTGAAGTACCAGGCTCTGAAGACTGAAAAAATTAAATTTGAAGGCTATGTCCTGCTCTCCAAACTCAAGGATGCCAGAACAGAACTGGAAAATGTGGACAAAGAACTTGCAGGGAAAGAAGAGCACTTTGAAAAAGTCCAGGTACTGCTGGACGAGAGGGTTAAGGAATTAGAAGCCCTTGAACAGGCCCTGGAAACAATTTCCCTTGAAATCCGGAAAAAAGGGGAAGACGAACAGCTGCAGGTCAAAAGGGAAATCGAAGAGACAAAAGGGGAAATTTCCCGCTGTGTGGACAGCATTGAGCTTTCGGAATCCGAACTTGAAGACGCTGACGCAAAGCGCAGAAAGGCGTTTGTTGATATCGACTCCACAAAGGGCAAGGTAGGGGAGCTCGAAGAGAAAATCGAAACTGAAAACGTGAGAAAAGAAAGCATCTCTTCTGAGCTGTCCGAGAGAAAAACCGAGCGTATGCTGCTTCAGAGCAGGATTGCGGATGTGGATGCAAAGTTTGCAGCAACAAGGGACGAGCTCATGGCTGCCCGCAAGAAACTTGAGGACATTAAAAACAAAAAAAATGAGCTTATCCGAAATGAGGACCGGCTCCTTGATACCCTCAGGAGAAAATCGTCGGAATTGCGGGATATCGAAAACCAGATCAGGGATGCAGAAGCTGCATTCACCGCCTCTGACAGTGATACTCTTTCTGTCCAGTATGAGATTGAGAAGCTTACGGAAAACCTGGAGTCCCTGATAAAAGACCGTGACGATGTCGAGAGCAGCCATTTCAGGGTCAAGGAAGACATAAAGAAACTTGAGAGCAGGCTTCACGGGCTCCAGCAGGAATATGCAATTGCTGAGGCAAGGGTCCGGGCTTCGGAACAGGGAGGCGGATATTCAAGGGCTGTGGAAATGGTAATCGGAGCTTCCAGGCAGAATGAACTCTTTGGAATTCACGGGACCATTGCCCAGCTGGGAAAAGTTGACCGCAGGTATGCGGCTGCCCTTGAGGTTGCTGCAGGTAACAGGATGCAGGCAGTTGTTGTAGATAATGATGGGGATGCTGCAGAGGCAATCGAATTCCTGAAACGGAGAAAGGGCGGAAGAGCTACCTTCCTTCCGCTTAATAAAATGAGGGATTCCAGGCGGCTTGAAAGCCTCAGTTATGAAAATGGAGTAATAGGGTACGCAATTGACCTCATCGAATTTGATCCCGACTTCGAACCTGCTTTCTGGTATGTTTTCCAGGATACCCTTATTATGGAAAACCTTGCCAGTGCCCGCCGTTTCATGGGAAAGGCGAGAATGGTCACCCTTGAAGGTGAACTCCTTGAAAAGAGTGGGGCAATGGTTGGAGGTTCTCTTTCTTCAAAATCGGGGATCTCTTTTGCGGCAGCGGAAAAAGACAAACTCCTTGAGCTTGCAGGCGAGATTAAATCCCTCGACGCAAGCCGGACTGCAGCGATCAGTAAACAGGACAATATTGAAAGCCACGTTTTTGAGTTGAGCAGGAAGATCCGCGACTGTGAGGCTACCATCTCCAGAAAAGAACTCGAACTTCAGGAAATCGCCGGCAGGGGAACTAAACTTACAGAACTCCTTGAAGCTAAACAGGCAGACCTGAGAGCAATTGAAGAGTCCAGGACAGAACTCAGGGCTGAAATGGACAGTGTAATTGCAGAAAAGGCTGAAAAAGAAGGTGCTTTGGCTGAACTTGAGGTACAGGTTGCCGAAATTGAGGCAAAGCTTGCTGATTCTCCTCTCCCCGAGATCAACAAAAAAGCCGAGTTTGTAGACGAGGAAATCCGGAGGCTTGACGGCAGGATCAGGGACACCGAAGCAAACCTGAATGCCCTGCAGCTCGAAAAAGAGTATGCTGAGCAGAAGATTGCCGAAGCTAAGGAGCTTATCCGGGAACTCGATGAAAAGAAAGCTTCAAGGCGTGAAAAAGTAGATTCTCTCAGGGCAAAAATTGCGGAACTTGAAGTGCAACTTAAGGAAAAACAGAACCGGGAACTTGAACTTTCCGACGAGCTTATGGGGCTCCAGAAAGAAAGGGAAAATGTTCAGGCCGAGTACAGTGCAGTAAAGCGCAGGGTCAGTATAGCCGCAACCACCCTTGAAAAGGCAAAACAGCAGGTACTTACGCTCACAGCTACGAGAAGTGCACTTTTTGACCAGGAAAAGCAGCTGCTTGAAGAGATACAGAGAAGGGGCATAGAAGAATCCTTAGAGGTCCCGAGTTACGAAACCGTTTACATAAGGATCCAGGCAATCGAAGAAGCCCTGCGCAGGCTAGAACCTGTAAACATGAGGGCAATCGATGAGTATAACGAGGTGGAACTCAGGCTTTCGGACCTGCAGGGCAAACGCGATACTCTCTTTTCCGAAAGAGAACAGCTCCTTGAACGCATTGACCAGTACGAGCAGCTCAAGCGGGACACCTTTATGGAGGCTTATACAAGCATAAATGCCAATTTCAAAGAGATTTTTTACGAGCTTTCCGACGGCATGGGGGAACTCCTGCTGGAAAACCTTGATGATCCCTTTGCCGGAGGAATGACCCTCAGGGCCCAGCCAAAAGAAAAGACTCTCCAACGTATAGAAGCCATGTCCGGAGGAGAAAAGAGCCTTACCGCACTTGCCTTTATTTTTGCAATCCAGCAATACCGCCCCGCTCCTTTCTATGCCTTTGACGAGATCGACATGTTCCTTGACGGCTGGAACGTGGAGAGAGTCTCAAGGCACGTTAAAACTTCAGGCTCAAAAGTCCAGTTTATTGTTGTTTCCTTAAGAAAACCCATGATCCAGGCGGCAAGCCGGACTATCGGGGTTACAATGCAGGAGAATAACATCACGAGTATTACCGGAGTGAAGTTTAATGGCTGAACTTATAGATAATTCGGCACTTGATATTTCCGGACTTCCTTCCCCCGATGTTCGTGAATCGGGGGAAAAGAACTCTCTTTTTTCAGACCCCGAAGTTTTCGGGCTTCCGACCACTCTTTCATGCCTCGGCGTTGATTGGACTCTGCTCGACCTTTCAGAGTTTGATTCCTATGAGCCCCTGGGTATCCTGGTCGAACTTGCAAAGGACGGGAAGATCGATCCCTGGGATATCGATGTTGTGCAGCTAACTGACAGTTTTCTGCAAAGGATAGAAGAGCTCCAGAAAATGGACCTGAGGATTTCCTCAAGGACTCTCCTTTATTCAGCTGTCCTCCTCCGCATGAAATCTTCAGTAATTCTCGGAACGGAAGAAGAAGAAGATGATTTTGACTCTGGATTTTTCGATGATGAAGATCTCCCTGAGCCTGATGAGTTTCCTATCCCAAAGCTGCCTGTCCGCCGCCTTTCCACAAGGCCTGTCACACTGAATGAACTTATTCTGGAACTTAAAAAAGCTGAAAGGACGCTCTCAAGGAAAAACGAAAAGAAAGCCCGTCTGGCTGCCGAAGAACCTGATATTTCCCCGGATCCTCTGACTACCGGAGACGTGCTCGGGATTGCCCACGACGAGGCGATCGGTTCGAGGCTGGTACTTATCTGGGCAAGGCTTGTTGAACTATTTATGAAGCAGCCTGTTGTGGAGTTTTCTGACCTCCTTAAACTGAGTGAAGACAGGATCATGGATTACCTTTCCCTCCTCTTTCTTGCTTCGAGCAGAAAGATCTGGCTTTTCCAGAGTGAACTTTTCGGGGAATTGTATATTTATCCCGGAGAAGAATCAGGTTTTTCTACGGAAGGCAACCCATCTCCCTACCCTCAGATAAAACAGGGCTTAACAGGAGATGTTTCAGAGCCTGAATTTTCCATGGAAGACAATTTTGCAGATAGTAAACCTCCGGTTGAGTATGCTGATGGAGAGCCTGATGAAGCCGGGTATCCAGAGGTTCTGTCCTTTGAGCCGGAACATATAGATGTAGACTCTCCTGAAGAAACACGTTAACTCAAATGAAAAATAACCTTATCCTCTTTTCTGGTCGTGAAACTTATGAGTGAGCTTGAAATTATCGAAGCGGCTCTTTTTGCTGCGGGCAGGGCAGTAAGCCTTGAAAAACTTATGAAAATTACCGGAAAACCAAAAAAGAATGTCTTTTCGGCAGTGCAGGAGCTGATGGAGGCTTACTCTTCCCGGGGATCAGGCCTCGAAATTCTGGACCTTGGAGACCGCTACGTTATGCAGGTTAAGCCAGAATACTCCGAACTTATGCGGGACGTTGCCCCAAAAGAACTATCAGCCCCCAAACTCCGGACCCTCTCTATGATTGCTTATCATCAGCCTCTGCTCCAGTCTGACCTTATCGAAATGAGGGGCAGTGGAGCCTATGATCATATAAAAGACCTGATTGAGAGAGGATTTGTTGAGTCTGTGCCCAGCGGGAGAAGCAGGCAGCTCTCTACAACCCCGCTGTTTGCAGATTATTTCGGGCTCAAAAGAAATGACCCTAAAGACATAAAGGAAAAAATCATTGAACTATTGAGGTTGCAGGGAGGGCAGAGTGAGATAAACCTCTGGGTTGGGAAAAAGATCATTGCTGTGACTCCAATGTATGAGTCCCTTATGGGCATGTGCGGGATTAAAGACTATTTTGTTGCCAATGCTTACCGCCCTTCAAAGGAGGAAATTTCCCGCCTGCTTGAGGCTGATGTGCTTGTGGTCTCTGCCGGCTACCTGGATACCGTGAAGCAGCATTGCGATGGGGAAATCCTTGAGGTGCGTTCAACAACCTTTGAAGACCTTATCGAGGCAGTCTCTTTAATCTCTGAAGAACTTTCTGATGAGGTAGACCCCGAAATAGTGGAAAACACTCTTCGGAAGATCAGGGAGACGCGGGAAAAATACGTATCTTCGGCTTTCCTAATTGAGAGGAAGGTAAAGCCTGCAACTGAGATGGTCTCAAGGATCGTAAACGACCTCAACATAAGGATTTCTACAGACGGTATCCTTGTTGCTCCGGATTACGGGACTTCACGCGAGGGAGTGAGCATAGGTAAAGGGGCAAATATTCTGATACCTACTCACCGCACTGTAGAGGGCGACCTTCTCGAGAGGGTCTGCAAAAAATATGATTCCCTCCTTGAAGGCTTGAAAAACTTTGAAGAATGAGGCACCTCAAAGCCAATGCGGGTGCCACTTTCTCCTTTAATTTTTTTTAATTCACTGGCGCCCATAATTTAAGCTTTTCTGTTCTATTTATATTCTATATATATAGTATTTATATAGTATGCGAGGCATTTAACTATAGCTTTATATACTGGTTAGAGGATATTACTTTTGCTTTATATACTGAGGGTTGACTAATGAGCGAATCTAGCATTAAAATTGAAAACGTGGTCGCATCCACCAAACTTGCTGAAGAGTTTGATCTAATTGTGATCGAATCCGAGTTCGAAGGCGCCGAGTACAACAAGCAGAAGTTTCCAGGGCTCGTCTACAGGGTTTCTGACCCCAAAGCCGCTTTCCTGGTCTTTACTTCCGGAAAGGTTGTCTGCACAGGAGCAAAAAATGTCAATGACGTGCACACAGTTATTGGCAATATGGCAAAAAAGCTGAATGGTATAGGGATCCCGACAATCGAAAACCCGCAGATTACTGTCCAGAATATAGTTGCCTCCGCAGACCTGCACACTATTCTTAACCTCAATGCAATTGCAATCGGGCTTGGGCTTGAGAATATCGAATACGAACCCGAGCAGTTTCCAGGGCTTGTGTACAGGATCGATGTACCTAAGGTAGTTGTCCTTATCTTCAGTTCCGGAAAACTGGTAGTTACAGGCGGGAAATCCCCTGAAGACTGTGAGAGGGGTGTAGAAGTAGTCCGTCAACAGCTCGACAACATGGGGCTTTTATAAGAATCCTCATATTTTTTAATCTATTATATCCATTAAATCCATTATATCCATTAAATCCATTAAATCCATTAAATCCATTAAATCTGTCTCCGGTGGAAAGGATATGGATAGAATACTTATATAAAAACGGATTCTGCGATACGCGTAGAGGCTCCGGCAAAGGATATGTGTGAAACGTGAATAATGCAGATGTTTGCATCCTCATTCCTACCCTTAACGAAGTTGCAACGATAGGGGAGCTCATTAAAGATTTCAAGAAAGAAGGGTTTTCCAACATTCTGGTAATCGATGGAAACAGCAGGGACGGGACAGCGCAGATTGCAGAGGCAGAAGGCGCAAGAGTTGTCTTGCAGACTAAAAAGGGCAAGGGACAGGCAGTGATCCAGGCTTTCGAAATTATCGAGAGCCCTTATGTGGTAATGGTCGATGGAGATGGGACCTATCTTGCAAGAGAAGCTCCTTCTCTCCTTGAGCCTGTTCTGGAAGGAAAAGTTGACCATGTTATAGGTAGCCGGCTGGATAATTATTCCCCGGGGGCTTTTACAAAGCTTAACCTTGTGGGCAACCGCCTGATTAATATGTTTTTTAACCTTGCTTACGGAGTACATTTAACAGACATTCTCTCAGGCTACCGTGCGTTTACTCTCGAGAGTGTGAGGGACCTTGAACTTAACAAGGCCGGCTTTGAAATCGAAACCGAAATCTCTGTGGAATGCATCCTGAAAAAACAGAGGGTTGAAGAAGTCCCGATTACTTACCTCCCCCGAAGTGAAAAAGGTGCAACCAAGCTAAACCCTGTAAAAGATGGAATCAGAATCGGATCTACCATTTACAGGCTTGCAAAAGTGCATAACCCTATGTTTTACTTCGGGGTTATAGGCTTTTTCTTTATTATGGCAGGTCTGTTTACGGGAACCTATGTGGTATTCCAGTGGCTTCAGGGAATCACCCGCATCCCTCTTTCGATTCTCACAACACTGTTTATTATATTCGGTCTTCAAATGTTCATTTTCGGGATGATCAGTGATCTTATAGTAACTCTCCACAGGCAAACAGTCAGCTTAATCCAGGAGAAAAATAAGCAGAGAAAATAATAAGAAATCTCTGTGTTTTCTGATCGCTGCACATTTTTTAAGCATTCTACAGGTCTTTTCCTGTACTTATTTTTTCTTCGGATCTACTTTTTCATCTCATTTTTCATCCTCATTTTTCATCCTCATTTTTCATCCTCATTTTTCATCTCATTTTTCAAGTTTCTTCTACTATTACTCTCTCCTCAACTCAACTTTACTTGTTATCTACTCAAAACAACTTTTAATAATTCTCTATGATATACTTATTTTTATCCGATGCTATCTATTTTCGGCATCTCTCTACAGCTAAGTAAAGTAAAGTTGATTAAGGTTAAAGTTAGTTTTTTAAATAGTGTTATATATAATTACTAGCCTTTTAGGATCTAACTCACAATCCCTTTACTTACTTATGAATCTTGCATGATGATCTTACAGATAAATGAAAGCTTGAGGTACTAAATATGACAATTGTGGAAGATGCACAAAAAGGAATTATCACTGAAGAGATGAAGATCGTTGCAAAGGACGAAGGACTTGACCCTGAATTTGTCCGCCGTGGCGTTGCAGCCGGAAGAATCGTTATTCCAACCTCTCCCTACAGACAGGTAAAGATTTGCGGTATTGGAGAAGGGCTCAGGACCAAGGTCAATGCCTCCATTGGTGTATCCTCAGACATTGTTGATCCAGAGATGGAAGTCCAAAAGGCAATCGCTGCAGAAAAAGCAGGCGCCGACACCCTCATGGAGCTCGGGACCGGTGGAGACTTCCTCGCAATCAGGAAAAAAGTCATTGACAGCATCTCCCTTTCAGTTGGTTCAGTGCCTCTTTACCAGGCTTTCATTGAAGCTGCAAGGAAGTACGGTTCAATCGTGCACATGACTGAAGACGAGCTCTTCAACGCAACCGAAGCCCAGGCAAAGCTCGGAACCAACTTCATGGCAATCCACACTGGTATCAACAACATTACCCTTGACAGGCTTAAAGCCCACGGCAGGTACGGCGGTCTCTGCTCCCGTGGCGGCGCCTTCATGAGCTCCTGGATGCTCCACAACGAAAAGGAAAACCCACTTTTCGCAAACTTCGACTACCTCGTTGAAATCCTCAAGGAACACGAAGTTGTCCTCTCCACCGGAAATGGAATGCGTGCAGGTGCAATCCACGACGCAACCGACCGCGCCCAGATCCAGGAATTGATTATCAACTCCGAGATGGCTGACAGGGCACACAAGCAGGGCCTGCAGGTCATTGTCGAAGGTCCTGGCCACGTCCCCCTCGACCAGATCGAAACCAACGTAAAGCTCATGAAGGAAATGAGCGGCCACAAGCCCTTCTACATGCTCGGTCCTCTCGTTACTGACATCGCCCCCGGCTACGACCACATCGTAACCGCAATCGGCGCATCCGTATCCGCATCATGCGGCTGTGACTTCCTCTGCTATGTGACTCCTGCAGAGCACCTTGCCCTCCCGAACCTCGAAGACGTCATAACCGGAGTCAAGACCTCCAGAATTGCAGCTCACGTCGGCGACATGATAAAGTACCCCGAAAGAGCAAGACAGTGGGACCTTGACATGGGCAGAGCAAGAAGAGAACTCGACTGGGAAAAGATGTACTCCCTTGCAATCGACCCCGAACACGCAAGAGCAGTCAGGACCAGCAGGGCACCCGAAGACACCGACGCATGCACAATGTGCGGCAACTACTGCGCCCTGAAGATCGTCAACCAGAGCTACAACCTCGCAAAATAAGCAAGTAGTCTCGCAAAAAAAGTAAGGCCTTTGGCCTTTACTTTCTTTTCTTTTCTTTTGTTTTTGTTTTTGTTTTTGTTATTTTCTGTTTTTTCTGTTTTTTCTGTTTTTGTTATTTTTAGTTTTTGTTGTTTTTCAGTTTTTTAGTTTTTCTATTTTTTCCCTGGGTTTTTTCCTGTATTTTTTGTGAATTCCGGATTTATGCTTTTTCCGAAATTGACTCCGCAATTTTCAGCAGTTCGTCTTTTTCGATGTAGGCTAAGAAGTTCAGTTCAACGTCCCCAATTTTCCAGCTTAACCGCTTAGTCCCTCTCTCCGGGTCTCCAGGTTCTTCATAATACTTCCCTTCTTTTCCGTTGATGGTGATATCTTCGGCCCCTTTCGTGAGCGTGGATTCCCTGAGCTCTCCTTCGTACACCTTTTCCGTAAGTACCATGACTTCGTCTTCTTCCCTATTAACATATGTCAGGGTGACCGTTTCGTAAACCTGTCCGTTAGGTGCTGCTTTCCCATTATTCCTTGACATTGAATGGCTGAAGGCATAGCCTTCGGGCAGGTATTCCGGGACCAGAGGTTCAAAACCGGCATGCTCTTTGATTTCTTCCAGGGGAACTTCTCCCGGTTTTTCCGGATCCTCCGTGAGCACTATCGGGGCCGATTCCACGGTAATTATTTCTGTCCCTTCAGGGATCTCGAACTCAAATTCGGAGTCCGGAATCCCCGTATTGATTTCCAGGTCAAGGATTTCTATTTTCTGCACCAGGTTTCCGTTGCTGTCATATGTTTCATACTTTAAAGGCATCCACATTTCTTTATCTATCCAGATTTTTGTCGGACCAAGGGAGATCTCTTCATTTTCATCTTCATTTTCATCTTCAGTTGCTTCTCCATCTTCATTTTCATCTTCATTTTCATCTTCAGTTGCTTCTCCATCTCCCAATTTCGGAACTGCCTCAAGCAGGTACGCAGGTCTACCGGCAACTGCCTCTTCACCTAACAGCGTAACCTCAGTCTGATTAAGGAAATACTCTATGCCGCTTATGTAGTCAGATTTCGTTTGCTCTTCGTATTCCGGGAGTTTTACTTTGTAAACCGTGTTTGTCTCCGGCATGTAGTCCCAGCTGAATTCTCCGTCCGAAACCGTAAGCTGTTCACCGTCTCCCCCTCCAATATTTTTTGAATAGGTCTTCATCATCCCCGGTTTTTTATACATAATTTCTATCTGACCTTCCCATTGGTTTTCCAATGTCTCTTCTCCGGCGCAGGAGGTGATGTACATGGTATACGAGTAATCCTGGATGCTGGCTTCTTTTTGCTGCATCTGTTCTGCGATATCTTCCACATTAAGTTCCTGTTCCTGACATCCAGACACAAAAAGGGTCATAGTTATGAGGAGCAGTACCGTCAGTACTTTTCTTGATGTCATTTTCATCATCGCCTGATTTTCATGTTTTTTCCTTATTTTTTTATTTATCAGGGCGTTTTTCAAGCATTTTCCCGTACGGATTCCGCAATTTTCAGCAATTCTTCTCTTTCCAGGGAGGTGGTAAGGCTCAGGTCAATATCCCCTATCTTCCAGCTCAGGATATTCATGTCCCCCAGGTCAAGGTACTTCCCTTCCATCCCGTTAATAGAAACTTCTTCTGCAGAATTCATGATTGAAGCTTCCGGGGCCTCGTTTTCGTGTACGGTTTCCGAAAGGAAAATATTATCTTCCTCCTCGTTTTCGTATCTCAGAAAAACAGTCTCAGAGGCCTGCCCTTCAGGGGCTATCAAGCTGTTGTTGGAGACCGTAGAATAGTTGAAGGCATACCCTTCGGGGAGGTATTCCGGAACCAGGATTTCAAATCCCGCAGATTCTCTGGCTTCTTCGAGGGTCATTTCCTCGAGAATTAATGAGTCAAAATTCAAGGTCTTTACCGTTGCCCCTTCCGGGACCTCGAATACAAACTCGGAGTCCGGGATCCCCTGATTGATTTCCAGGTCGCGGATCTCGAGTTCCATCATCAGGTTTCCGCTGCTGTCATACATTTCATACCTCAGAGGCATCCATGTCTCTTTGTCCACCCAGAGTTTCATCCCGTCTACAAACAGGAGTCCCTCTCCTTCCTCCTTCGGGTTTGCCTCCAGCAAGTATGCGGGCCTTCCGTCGATTTCCTCCATACCAAGCAGAGATACATCCGTTTTGTTCAGGAACTCGCCAATAATTCCTGCGGAATCTAACTCCCCCAATATAGGGGTATCCGGCATTTCCATTTTCATGACCGTATTTGTTTTCGGGTCATAGGTCCACATAAATTCCCCGTCCGAAACCACAATTGTTCCTGCTTCTTCTTCAGGTTTTATTATAACGGTTTTTGTCTTGTCTGGTTTCTTCTGCAGGGTCTGGATCTCACTTTCTCGTGTCTGATTTCCAATGTATGAGGTTATTTGCATCGTATACGAGTAATCCTGGATGCTGGCTTCTTTTTCCTGCATCTGTTCTGCGATCTCTTCCGCACTGAGTTCCCCGGTACAGCCCGATACAAAAAGGACCGGAACCAGCAGAACCAGTAATGTAAATTCTGTAAGTATTTTCCTGTCTGTCATTTTCTCCACCACTCTATTTCCCGGGTTTTTTGAATTCTTCCCATCCCATTGAAAGTTGAATCCTATTCTTCCTCCCTATTTTCCACCGTTGCCCCTTCTCTTCAGGGGCAAAGACCTATGATGAAACCTGAGGCAATCTGCCTGTCCCCATCAGGGCCTGTCAGGTTTTCAGGAGGATAGTATTTCCCGAACTCTCTGGTTTCTATCGTTGTCCCTTCCGGCACCTCGAATTCAAATTCGGAGTCCTGGATGCCCGTGTTGATTTTCAGATCTTGTATTTCATATTTTACTGTCAGGTTTTCGCTGCTGTCATATGTCTCATACCGGAGAAGCGTCCCTGTCTCTTTATCTATCCAGAACTTTTCCCTATATCCTGGCTGGTCTCCTCCTTCTTCTACATCTGCCTCTTTCTCTCCACCTTTTTCGTCCTCTGCCTCTCTTTTTTCCTCTCCTTTTTCTTCGGAGTTCTTTCCCAGCAGGTATGCGGGCCTGCCGTCTATCTCTTCTGTCCCGAGAAGGGATACACCGCTGTCATTCAGGAGGCCTTCAATGAACCCGGTACCACTGTTTTCTCCAGACTCTTTCTCTGCAGATTCTTTTTCCTCGGAATCTTTTTCTTCGGGTCCGGAAGTTTCAGGCAGTTTTACTTTTATGGTGGTGTTTTTCCAGGGGTAATAGGTCCACATGTACTCTCCGTCCGAGACCTCTTCTTTTTCAGTTTCTTCTCCCGGCTTTTTCGTTAGTATTCTGTACATGCCCGGTTTCTTGCACATGACCTCATATTCCCTTTCCAGGGCTTCCCCCTCAAAAAATAAGTTCAGGTGTATTGTACATGAGTAATCTTTGATATTGCCCTCTTTTTGCTGTATCTGTGCTGCAATTTCTTCTACTGTATGTCCATCCTCTTCTGTAAGTTCCTTTTCTACAGTGAGTTTCTCCCCGCAGCCCGAGGTAAATAGGGCAAGTGTCGTTGCGATAAGTACGACGATAAGTACGGGCAGTATTGTCTTTGTTTTCATTTTCTCCAACCTCCAGTTTTTTATTTACGTTTTCCTTTTGTTTTCTGGATCTTTTTTCTGTTTTCAGGCCAGTACTTCAAATTTTAAAGTTTGTTTATGATAAATCTTTCGAAAAAATATTATAAAATATATGTCTTAATTGTGAAATTTCTGCCTATTCATTGGAGAATTTTACAGGCCCTGCACTGAATAGGCATTTCTACCATAAACGATAGAACTACCTGTAACCGGCAGGAGAAAATAGAAATGTATTACCACATAATTGAATCCCCAATTGGCCCAATACTTCTGGCAGGAGACGAAGAAGGCCTGAAATACGTAAATCTCCGAAAAGGCAAAAAGAAAATCGAAGTTCCGGATAGCTGGGTGGAAAATGAGGATTTTTTCAGGGAAATTTCAGGGCAGCTTGAAGCTTATTTTGCAGGGGAACTCAAATCCTTTGACGTAAAGCTGGCTCCCGAAGGCACGGAGTTTCAGAAATCCGTCTGGAAGGCTTTATGTGAAATTCCTTATGGGGAAACCAGGACTTACGGGGAGATTGCAAAAAGCATTGGAAATCCGAAGGCTTCCCAGGCTGTGGGGCTTTCAAACAATCGGAACCCGATTTCGATAATTGTTCCCTGCCACAGGGTCATCGGGGCAAACGGAAAACTTACGGGCTATGCAAGCGGGCTGGATGTCAAGGAATTTTTATTGAAACTTGAAGAAAACAATTTGAAATAAGAAAACACAAAGATTATACTTCATTTCTCTGTAAATCCTGTTTAGCGATTTTAATCATTTCAGCTTTTTCTGGAAAGGCGGAATCTATGTTGAATTTCAGCCCAGCTGCTTATATCTCCGTTAACGGGGTTGAAACGTTTTCCGAGAGATTCTGCGATACGTTTATCCATAGACGAAGGTCTCTATAAGGCACGCTGATACCCTCTTCAAGTACATTCTTCTCGTCCTCATTGTAGAGAGAAAATCCAAGCGTCATATCCTTTCCCTCAAATGGGGGAGTTATGGTTACTGCTTTTTCCCAGGTCTCGTTGTCCCCGAGAGTTATATACTGCTGATCAGGGGGTAAAGGCAGAGCCGTGTTTTCAAGCTTAACTTCCATTGTATAATTGACTGGCTTCTGCTCATGGTTTACAATTCCCACTATTACAGTCCCGTTCTCTCCAAGTACGTAATCTGTTGGATAGTTTTCAGCCGTACCTTCAGGCCCCAGGATATAGAATTCGGTAAAAGGTTTCTGTAAAGATTCTGTCATCTGTTCGTCGTTCTTTTTTTCCTCGCACCCGGATGCAAGAAGAGCCAGGCTTATGAGAATCAGTATGAATAATATTTTTGTATGTTTCATTTTCTCCACGCTTTTTCTATTTCCCTCTATATTTTCCAATGTAGGACTGTATCTTCTCACATCTTAATATTATTTTTCAATCCGCCATAGTGTAAAATAGCAAAAAAGCCGAATAATATTCATGTCTGTCATCACCCTTACCACTGATTTTGGGGACCTCTACCCTGCAGCCATGAAAGCCGTGGTCCTGCGTATCAACCCCGACGCGAAAATCGTTGACATAACTCATTCGATCTCAAGGGCCGGTATCCGGGAAGGCGCTTTTGCCCTTTACTCCCTTGTCCCTTATTTTCCGGTAAAAACCGTGCATGTGGCAGTTGTCGACCCCGGGGTCGGGACTTTCCGCCGCGCCCTTGCCATAAAAGCCGGAGAGACTGGCCGTGAGCAGTTTTTTGTGGGGCCTGACAACGGGCTCCTGATCCCTGCAGCTCGCTGCCTGGGGGAGATGGAAGTGTATGAAATTACAAACAGGGACCTGCTGCTCAAATCCGGGATTTCCGCGACATTCCACGGCAGGGACATCTTTGCACCTGTGGGAGCCCACCTCTCAAAAGGTATGCCAATCGAGGGTGTCGGGCATAGAGTCTCGGATTTTGTGGACCTTGATTTCGGATATTTTGGAGTTGACGGGCCTTTTCTTATGGGGAAAGTTGTTTTTGCTGACAGTTTCGGAAATGTGATTACGAATATCCCGGAAGATGCCATTCTGCAATTCTGCACTTTTGGCTCGAAGGTAGAAGTAAACGGCCGAAAAGTCCCCTTTGTCCGGAGTTATGGTTTTGTCGGACAGGAAGATGCACTTGCACTTATAGGCAGCCACGGTTTTCTGGAAATTGCGATAAACCAGGGAAGTGCTGCGCTTCAGTTCGGGCTCAGAGGCGGGGACCCCGTGGCAATTAAAATTTTATAAGTAGCCTCGCCTTCAGGCGGGTGAATATTTATAGAATATTCTTTATACAAACTGCCCGTTAAGTATGAAATTAACTGATGTAAAAACGTACAAACTGGAATTCTTTTTCTTTTCTATTCTGATTGTTCTGAGCTATGTCGCTCTTTCCGGAAATGATCCCGGAGCCAGGGCCGGAAGTATGAATAATTACTTCTGGATGCCCTCTGCAGTTATGCAGTCTATAGCTGCAGTATATGCCGTGTTTATTGCCATTTTTGCGCTGTCTCTGCAGAGGAACCAGGACAGCATCCATTCGATTGCAAACCGGTTAAAGCCTCCTCTGAAAATCGTATCCTACGCGGCTGCCGGGAGTATATATCTCAACGGGCTGATGCTTATCATTTTCAGCTTATATTCTCCCCCGGAAGCGAAGATAAAACTCATGCTTTTCACTTCTCTGTTTTCATTAGTAGCCTCCCTTGTCGCCATCGTTTATCTGTCCCTTGAGATGTTAAGTGATGTTTCCGGGCTAAAAACTTCCTCCGAAAAATTTGCTCACCTTTCTAATCTCCTTCGGGAGCTTGAGGGCTGGGGCTCTTCAGGGCAAGTGGAACTCAGTGCCGAGGATATGGAGTTCTGCATCCAGGCCCTTGAAGATGAAAAACCGGATGTCCGGATGGTTGCGGCTCAGCTTCTGGGCTTGTTGGGGGATGAACAGGCAGCAGATGCACTCTTAAGAAAATTGGCAGATAAAAACTCCCGGGTCAGGGAAGCTGCAGTTGAGGCTCTCGGTCGTGTTGGGGGTGAAAAAACCGTCGATGTGCTTGTTGAAAAGTTTGAAGATAAAGATCCTGACTTCAGGCTGCATTCCATCCGGGCGCTTGCCAGGCTCGGAGATGAAAGGGCAGTTTACCCTCTTGCCAGAAGGTTGGACGATAAAGTCCTTGAGGTCAGGGTCGCTGCAGCCGAAGCTCTCGGAAACCTTGGGAGCCGGAACGCGGTAGATGCCCTTCTCAAAAAGCTGGAAGACCCTCAGATGGCAGGCACTCCCGTAGAACTTCAAAAACATATCATGGTCGCTCTTGGGAAAATCGGGGATAAAAAAGCCCTGGAAGCCATTCTTTCCAGATTGGATTCTCCCTACCCGGAAATCAGAAAGCATGCCGCAGAAGCTCTTGGAAACCTGGGGGACGAGAGGGCGGTTTCCCACCTGGTCAAAAAACTGGCTGATCTCAGCCCTGAAGTAAGAAACGCTTCTGCATACGCCTTGGGAAAACTCGGAGACAAACGTGCGGTTGAGCCTCTCATCGGAATACTTGAAGAAACCGACCCCGAACTCAGGATTACTGCCGTATATGCACTTGGAAACCTCAGAGTTCCGCAGGCAGTAAGCTCTCTTATCAAAATGCTGGATGACGATAATCCTTGGGTAAGAAAATGTGCCGCCGAAGCCCTCGGAAAAAGTGGAGATAAAAGAGCAATCGAAGTCCTCCTCACAAAATTAAATGACATGGACCCCGAGATCAGGAGAATTGCAGCCGGAGCCCTTGGAATTATTTCCGAAAACCAGGATTTCAGGTGAAAAATGATCAAAGGGACAAGAAACATTTTGTACGGTATTCCGGTTGCCCTGTTTTTCATTCCCTATGCCCACACTGTTTTTTCGTCCTCTTGAGGGAGCGCAGCGACCGAAAAGGACACCGCCCTCCCGAGGCGGGACTCGGGCGAGACGGAAATCGGGCATTTCACATCCACTCGTAATGCATCAAAACTTCAGGATTGAAGCTCTGCATCAGGCTATTTTCAGTATACCCAAAAAAGAGGCAGCCCTCGCAATTCTGCACTATTTCTTTCCTGCGCTGTGTAGAATCTTCCCATACTTTTTCAAATCCGTCCTTCATAACGTTCCCGAGAGGTTCATGCTGTACCCGGCAGGTCTCGGCAGTCCCGTCATGCGTGACATTGATAATAATGCCGCTTGCCCTGCATCTGTAATCCATTTTTCCATCCCTTACCATTTTGAGGTAGGTTTTGGAGTTAATAATGGGGAAGCCCTCTTTTTTCAGCTCGATTATTCTGTCCACAACCCGGCGGAATTTTTCTTTGTCACGGATTCCTATTTCGCTCCAGATCTCTTCGCTGATTCCGGGAAACTCGTGTACAGGCTCAAATGATATTTTTACACCCAGTTTTTTCGCAAGCAAAATAAGGGTTTCAATGTCGTCCAGATTTTTTCCTGTGAGTACGCAGTTCAGCAGGATTGGATTTTTCTGTTTCTGGTGTTTCCTTACCTCGATAGCCTTTTTTAAGCCTTTCAGCAGGGTTTCAAAATCCATTCTCCGGATTTCTTTATAGCTTTTTATCCCATCTACTGAAACCGAAAGGAAATCCACATCTTCAAGCTCTTCTACTCTTTCGTAGAGCAGCTTTCCGTTTGTGACCATGGATGTGACCATCCCGAGTCCCTTTGCGTGAGCCATTATCAGGGGCAGGTCCTTTCTGAGAAGGGGTTCAGTCGTCCAGGCATTATAAACTCCTATTCCGAATTTTTTCGCATCATCGAGCAGCTTGAAGACCTCTTCTCTTTTTGGTTCTTTTCCGGGCTCTTTCCAGTATTCACAGAACTTGCAGCTCATATTGCAGCTGGCATTTACGCCGTGAGAGATGACAAAAGGGCGCTTTTTAATCCTTATCTGCCAGAGGGCTTTTGAAGCCAGAATGGGGTCGAATCGGGACATAGAGATCTCTTTCTGTTTTTTACAATAGCAGTTTTTCCATTCAAGATTAATTCCTCTATTCATGAGCTTTTTTATTATAACTTTTTTGTAAGAGAAGCTGAATAGCAGGAGAACTAAAGAGATTAAAATGTTTAAGAGAAGGTAAGAAAATAATCACTTAATTGGCCAGAAACATAATCTTAAACGTTAGTATGGAAAAACAGCTTGGAGAAGTAACCTTAAAAATAGCTGAACATTGAATATCTGAACAGGGAAACAGTTAAGCCTTAACCAAATCCGAACTATGGGAATATTTATTAGAAATACTAATTCTTGTTTTCAAAACGATTATTTTTCAAAACGATTATTTTTTAAAACGATTATTTTTTAAAACCACTAAAAATACTTTGAAAGTTTTGAACTCCAAAAAAAAGAATGCTCGCCATGAGGCGAGCTATGGGTATTGAAATCACCCGAAGAGGGCGCCGAGACCGGCCATTCCGTCTTCTTCGGAGGTGTCTTCTTCTTCTGGTTCCTCAACAGCAGCTTCTGCTGCTGCAGGGGCTGCTGCTGCTGGAGCTGCTGCTGCTGCGGGGGCTGCGAATGCGGCCTTTGCGATTGCTTCTTCGATGTCCACGCCGTCAAGGGCTGCGACAAGGGCTTTTGCCCTGGCTTCGTTTACTTCTACACCAGCTGCCTGAAGAACGGCAGTGATTGCTTCTTCGGAAATTGCTTTACCTGCGTTGTGCAATAAGAGAGCTGCATATATATATTCCATCATTGATCACCTAATTTTCTATTATCGTAAATTGTAAATCGTAAATTTGTTTATCCGAAAAGGGCGCCGAGTCCGGCCATTCCGTCTTCTTCGGCATGGTCTTCTTCTTCCTCTTCAGGTTCTTCTTCCTTCTTTTCTTCTGCTGCTGCTGCCGGAGCTGCTGCTGCGGCTGCGCTTGCGGCTGCTCCGAGAACTTCCCTCAGATCTTCATCCACAGCAGCTGCGTCCTTATCTGCAGCTTCGGATGCAACAGAGGTCATCTGGACATGTGCTTTTGCCAGCAGGGCGTCCATGACTCCCGGTTCAAGGATAACAGCATTGACACCAAGGTTCTTTGATTCTGCATGTGCTTTTGCCAGCAGGGTGCCGATTGTTGCGCTTGTCGGGTATGCAGTGTTGACTGAGAGGTTGAAAGCATTCTGAACTGCACTGATAATGTCAGAGAAGTACTTGCCTTCATCAATTGCAAGGAGTTCCGGCCCGTAAATTGTCCCTTCATCGTAGGCGGCTCTCATGTCAAGCCCTACAATGAGTGGGAATATTTCCAGCTTTGCGAGCATGGTGGCAAGCTTCTGCGGGACTGCCTCGCCTGCTTTACAGACAACCTTAGTTTCCTTTATTGCTACTTTCCCGGCTTCTATTGAGGCGGGAATCCCTGCGCTCTGGAATTCACCCAGAATCGGACCAGGTGGGAAACTGGTGGGGCCCTTCTGGACAATTATATCCACAGGAGCTATTGCGCCTCCTTTTATTGGAGAAGGTGTCTTTGTCTGCTCAAGCAATTTGTAAAGCTTGAAGGGACTTTCATTGGTAAATACCAGAGCAGTCTGTTTGTCAAGGTATTTATTCATCTCGGGAATGGTTTCCCCGAGCTGGTTTAAAGCCCGCTCTGTGAGGGTGTTCCTGGAGACTTTGAGCACCGCAACGTCCTTAAGGTCCCGGCGAATCTTCTGGATCTTGGTTGCAAGAATGCCTTCGATCCCTACCATCCCGAAAACTTTGTGGGACTGGATGAGTTCCTTTATGTTTTCTATTTCATCCTTTTTCCACTGCGGGACGTGCTCGGTGTGATGCCTTTCTTCTGCCATTTACACCACCCTCTCTGATTTCCCCATGGTTGTCGTGACATAGACCGTTCTGAGGTTGTGCTTGCCCTTATCGAGGACACGCTCAAGCCTGGCCATAATAGTCTCAATATTCTCGGCAAGGTCATCAGGATTCATAGTCCTTCTGCCGACAGCCACGTGGAAGGTAAGTCTGTCTTTTGACCTGAGCTTGACTGCATTTTGCTTGCTCTGGATCAGTTCGCCTATATCCTTGTTCGGCATGAGTGGGATAGGCATCTTGCCTCTGGGTCCCAGAACAATACCAAGGTTCTTACCGATTATCGGCATGAACTGAGTTTCTGCAATAAAAAGGTCACATTCGTTTGCAAGAGTTCTGGCTCTGTTTTTGTCAGCTACCAGCTCTTCGAGCTCAACATCAGAAATAACATACGCAGCACCGGCAGCTTTTGCCTTCAGGCCAACGTCACCCTTTGCAAAAACACCGATCTTCAGCTCTTTTCCGAGCCCGTGCGGAAGAATTACTTCTTCATCGACTCTGTTCTTCGGTTGGTTCATGTCAAGGTTCTTTAAGTTAATCGCCAGATCCACGCTTTCCGAAAAATTGCGTTTTGGCGACTCCTCAATAACTTTCTTGACAGCTTCCAGTATAGTCTTTTCTACCATCTTGTTCCTCCCCGTAGTGTTTGAACTTAATGTCCAGACAGCCACTCCGGCTTACTACGGTGGTTGTAGGGGCTCCCATCCGGGTCTGTTACTCTTAACAGTAAGCCACCAATAACTTTCTCTAAGCTATTCCAGTAGAACACTGTTCAAGGCTCTTGTGCTATTAGTGGTATCCAATTTAAAACTATTGGTGTGTAGCAGACCACGGATTAAAAGGTAAAGGGAGAAGAAGGTTTACCATTCCTCGCTTGCAAGCAAATCGTCAAATTTGCCTTCATCGAGTGCTTTCTGGCAGTCCTTAGCCTTCATGCCTTCTACGTTCACGCCCATAGGGACACAGGTGCCCATTACCTCTTTCATTGTGGCTTTGAGGTCATAAGCAAGCACGTCTTCCTTTTTCATACGGGCGATCTTTGCAACCTGCGGGATGGTTAGGTTTCCAACAACCTCGCTTCCTGCATTTCCTGACCCTTTCTGGATCCCCAGTTCTTTCATGACCAGGGATGCGGTCGGGGGAGTGCCTACCTCGATCTCGACGTTTTTCTTGTCGTCAACAATTATCTTCACAGGGACCTGCATTCCATTGTAGTCCCTTGTTTTTGCATTGATCTTTTCGACCACGTCTTTTATATTGACCCCGAGCGGACCAAGTGCCGGACCTAATGGTGGTCCGGGATTCGCTTTTCCTCCGGGGACAAGTGCTTCAACAATACTTGTCATCTGAGTCTCACCGGTTTTTATAGTATCAATTTTGTAGATTTGTTTCAATCCACTCTGAGTACTGGTGATTTTTGTTTATTAATAAGCTGGAATGTTTCAGGCGTTTCCATCCGATTTCTGGCTTAGTCTTTCTCTTTTTTGAGTATTCTGACGGTGTCGCCGCGAATCGTGATGGGGATCGGAACCACAGCATCGAAGAGTTCCACAGTAATTTCCTCATGCCCTTCGTCAACCCTTTTAACCCGGGCTTTCTCTCCCTTGAAGGGTCCAGAGGTGACCTCAATTATAGCCCCTTCCTTGATTCCGGTCACTATTGGCTTGGGCTTAAGGAAATGCTCGATTTCAGCGATTGAAGAACTCCCTTTAACAATGGCTCTTGCATGTGGAATTGTCTGGATTGCCAGTTCCACGATTCCGGATGTGGGGGACTCGACAAGGACATATCCTTTGAGCTCATCAGGAGCCAGGATTGCTCTTATGTCCAGTCTCTCTTTCTTCGAAATCCTTGCAAGGGCTGTTGCAACTGACCTTTCCTGGTTTGCCGTGGTTTTGATTACGAATATCTGGGAATCCTCACTCATTGGGCCACCCACTGGGGCAACATTGTCAGCAGTACATAGATAATAAATCCAATTGCGCCCACAGCCAGTATGCCGGCACCTGCAACTTTGGCAATGGTCAAGAACTCTTCCCTGGACGGTTTTTTCGTAAGTTTCAGGACCCTCAGGTGTGCCCGGATTGCCTGACCAACGCTTTTTGTGGTTATTTTCGGTTCAAATGTGGATTCTGCCAATTAATTCACATCCAGGTTTTTATATACATCTTTATTTTTATCTGGAGTTTTACGCGCGGCTCTTCCCTTGTATGCTGCATCTCCGAAATTTGCTTTTATATCACAGAATATCGGATTTTATCTTTCAGGAAGGACGGGCGGATTATATTATTAATTCCTATTATATGAAGATATCACTGGCACGGTCTTTGTAACATCCAAAAATTTAGACGCAGGATTATTACTCACGTAAACCCCTTATCGTGTCAGTAAATATTTATTCATTTTTGATGCCGAATTGTATCGGCATCATACTGCATTTACCATAAAAATAGTTTTCGATTGGATTTATATTCCTACGTTCCTTCTTTTTCCTTTAAGAGGAGGAAAACAGTGTTTTTTCCAACCGAGCGTTTTAACCCATTTTACTGTTTCATTCCTGATCTGATCACTCTACGAAGTCAATTCCGTACTTATATGTAATGTTCTTATCGTTCCCGTGGCCGTAAATCTGGGCGGAGGTAACTCCTGTGACCACGATCATGGTACGTACTGTCTGTTCGAGGTCAGGATCGATCTGCGCACCCCAGATCAGGCGGGCATTGCTGTCTATGCGGCTGTAGACTTCCTGAACCACACTCTCAGCTTCCGAAATGGTCATGTCAGGGCCTCCAACCACGTTAACAAGAGCAGAGGTCGCACCTGATATGTCCACGTCAAGGAGCGGGCTGCGCAGAGCTTTCTGGACAGACTCGACAGCTTTGTTCTCGCCGTCTGCCTCTCCAAGCCCTATCATAGCAACGCCTCCGTTTTGCATCACAGTTCTGATATCTGCAAAGTCAAGGTTGACAAGTCCGGGCTTTGTAATCAGTTCGGTTATGCCCTTTACTGCTCTCATAAGGACTTCATCCGAGACTTTAAAGGCAGCCTGAAGCGGAAGTCTTGGGACCACTTCAATCAGCTTGTCGTTGGGGACAACGATAACTGTGTCGGCAACATCTCTCAGACGCTCGAGGCCGGCTTCAGCGTTTGTCCTCCTTACATGCCCTTCCACGCTGAACGGGAGGGTTACGACTGCAATCGTAAGGGCTCCTGCATCCCTGGCTGCCTCAGCCACTACAGGCGCGGATCCGGTTCCGGTTCCTCCTCCAAGGCCTGCGGTAATAAAAACCATATCTGAGCCCTGGACGATCTTGTTAATCTCATCAATACTCTCGATTGCAGCATCTTCTCCTATCTGGGGGAGACTGCCGGCTCCAAGTCCTCTAGTTTTCTTTCTCCCTATGAGAATTTTTTTGCCGGAGCGTATATGAAGAAGGTGCTGAGCGTCAGTGTTCAGAGAAACAAGGTCTGCTCCCTGGATGCCTTCGCCCATCATGCGCTGGATGCTGTTTGAACCGCCGCCTCCGCAACCTACTACTTTGATAGTTGTTTTAAGGCTTCTCAGTATTTCTTCAAGTTCAGCATCCACTTCTAAATTTTCATTAGAGTAATCTGGATTTGAGTACTCTCCCTGCCCGGCGCGTCCTTCCAGGGCAGATCGAGCAAGGGCTTCTTCCACAATGGACCTCATACTACTGTTTTCCTCCATTCTGCTGGGATGATCATTTAACGGATTGTATTAGAAACAAGTATACTACAACAAGGAACAAATTATTTTAACCATCACATATACAGTTTCCAATTTAATAGTTTTCCTTTTCCAGTTTTTGAATTTACACTGTATATGCTTAATAATTTTATTAATGTTACTCTATTTTCCTGTTTGATTTTATATTCCTTGCTCTTCGGGATTATCTGGTCTGTTTCTCTTTTCTGCCCGCACTTCTTTAATTTATTTGTCTCAAATGTATATTTTTTTATTTTGTATAATTTTTGAGGCTGGTTCCTCTATTTTTATCTTTCCCTTTTTTCCTGATTTTTTTCCCTGTTTCCCCTTAATCTCATATCCCGCCCGGAGCTTATTTCTGCTAAATCTTCTGCTCAGGGCTCTGCTCAAGATTCTGGTGGTTCTCTGCCCGGATCTTCTCCTGGAGTCCGACAAAAACGTTTATGTTTTCAATTATGCTTTTCCTCTTGATTCCCCAAAGATGATACCTGTTGCAATTAGATGGGCAACTCTGAGAGGCTCCGGAATATTACTTCTTATTGAAGTGAGGCGGACTATCTTTTCTGCGCTTTTTATCCCTATTCCGGCTTTCTGGATATAAGTTGGAGTTCCGTTTTTTTTCGTTATCAGCTTTTCTATTTTGCCGGCTTTTTTTATTATGTCCCAGCGCACATCTCCATCGGAAAAATGCCTGAGGGCAGATCGGATCTTTTCAAAATCCGGGTAGGAACGCATGATTACAATAACAGGAAGTCCTGTCTCTCTGTAAAGTTCCTCTATATCAACAACATTAAAGCCTCCGTAAGTGATTCCATCAAGCATGATAATTCTGAGCTGGCCGTAATGCCTGCTATTCTTTATCATCGTGCTTATCACCTCGGTAGCATCAAGTCCGTCTCTGGTGATCTCCGAGCGCAGGACTCCGTCTATCCAGTCTCCTCCTCTAAAAACAGTTCCTACTATCATTACCCTTTCATTAAGAAGCGCAGAGTCGTCTATGCCCAGAATTCTGATTTCGGGTTTGATGTGAAAATCTGAACTCACAGGTATCTTTATGTCTGAATTACAAAAATAGTTTGCCGGTTCCCCATGACGCCACTCCCAGCAGAAATCAACGGGAAACAGGAATTTTCCGGTAAAAATGGGACACCCTTAAAAGGTCTTTTGTGACTCCCTGTTTTTTTACACGAACATTGTCGTCTCAGGAGGGCTGCTAGGCATCATTTTTTGCGTATCCGCAGCCACAGATACCTTACCCACTGCTTCGAGGAAATCTTCCATTTCAACGAGTTCCTTATCTTTTCTGACCGCGAACATGCCTGCTTCAGTGGCAATTGCCTTCAGATCTGCTCCGCTCATCCCTTCGGTAGCTTTTGCGAGCTTTTTAAAGTCGATTTCTCCCGCAAGAGTCATCCTTTCACAATGGATTTCGAGGATTTTTCCTCTGGCTTCTACTCCGGGCATCGGAACATGGACAAGCCTATCAAAACGGCCTGGCCTGAGAATTGCAGGGTCAAGGACATCCGGTCGGTTTGTTGCTGCAATGATCCGAATGTTCTTTCTCTTGTCAAAGCCATCCATTTCTGCAAGAAGCTGCATCAAAGTTCTCTGAACTTCTCTGTCTGCGCCAGTCGTCTCGTTTAAACGCCTTGCAGCTATCGAATCCAATTCATCGATAAAGATGATACTGGGAGCTTTTTTCCGTGCCATCTCGAAGATTTCCCTTACCAGTTTGGAGCCGTCCCCAATGTATTTCTGTACAAGTTCAGAACCCACAACTCTGATAAATGTCGCATTGGTTCTATGGGCTACGGCTTTTGCAAGCAGGGTTTTTCCCGTGCCCGGAAGCCCGTAGAGTAGTACTCCTTTCGGGGGCTCAATCCCTATCCGGTCAAAGCGTTCAGGCTCAATTAGCGGAAGTTCTACTGCTTCCTGAAGTTCCTGAATCTGCTCCTCGAGACCGCCTATCTGATCATAATCCACTTCAACACTTTCGATAACCTCCATTGCGGCAACAAAAGGTTCTTCTGTGGAAGGGATAACCTCTGCAATGGCAAGTGTATGCTGGTTCAAGGCAACCTTTGCCCCTGGCAGCAGTTTTTTCTCGTCAATATATTGTGAGACGTTAACCAGAAACTGAGGCCCGTTACTGCTGCGGACAATTATACGGTCATTCTTGATCACATCAATAACCGTACCAATGATCAACGGAGAGGTCTTCATGCGATCAAGCTCTGACTGAAGCTTTCGTATTTCTCTCTCATACTTGATCTTCTGGTTCTCTAAATAGCGTTTTTCGGACTCTATCTGGCTACACTGCTCTTCCAGAAAACTGTTGCGGCTTTCAAGTTGCCTCACTCGGTCCTGGACGCTTTCAGTTGACTCCCCCAGCTCTCCAGGCTCGATTCCGTCATACACAGATCCGGACTTCACAAGGTGACTGCGCATGCTTTCATCCTTACTTTTGGTACTTTCCGTCATGGAGCTCCGAATATTATTTAAGTTCATACCGTATATAGCGTTTTCGAAGTGATCAATATGCAGTGCGAAATATGTGGTGCAGAGATCCGTGAAAAGCCTATATCCGTTACAATTGATAACAGCGAACTCCAGGTCTGCCCGAAATGTGCACCGTACGGTAAACCCGTTGATAAACGGACGCCCGTATCAAGGAAAGTCTCTCCGGTAGTTCGTACGGTATCACGAACTGAAAAGAGGCCAAAGAAGGATTTCTTCGATATTTTAAAAGATGAACTTCTGGACAACTACGATCAGATTATCCGAGACGCCAGAGACGCCAAAGGCTGGTCTCTTGAAGATCTGGCTGAAAACATCAAGGAAAAAGCATCCCTGATCAGAAAGATAGAGCGAAGCGAAATAGTACCCGAAGAATCTGTTAGAAAGAAACTGGAACATGCCCTTAATATCAAACTCACCGAACGCACGGATGCCGCAGGGCAGGAAGTCTCTCACATGAGGAAAGATACTACTCTTGGCGACATAGTAAAAATTAAGCGCAAATAAGTGTGGGTTTTAACTGTAAAGGTTTTAATTGAGGTTTTTTTTCCAGCAGTAACAATCGTTTCCGGCAGGTTTTTCCTTCCGGAAACAATTCTAATGGAGAGATTTTTCATTCTAATAGGTTTTCCTTTAAGCTTCTTGTAATTGTTTTGTCCTCTGCTTTTTTACCCGTCTTAATCTTCGGAGTCGTGTTAAAGCTCGATCTCTATATCATAAACCTTTTCAGGATTTTCCTTATGAATGGTCCAGAAAGGTTCTTCCCCATGCGTTTCAATTAGTTTCATGGTCCTTTTCGGGATCGTCTTCGGGCCAAGTACCGCACCCGGCCTGTCAGGGTCATCAATATAATCAGTCTCCATCATAAAGCGAGTCCCTTCTTCAAGCGCCTGCTCGATTGCTCCTTTAACCGATATGACCCCTGGAAAAATCCCAAGTTCTTCACACGTATTTACAAGGGGAGGAGAGTAATGTTTGACTACCCTGTACATTTTTATTCCGGTTTTTTTTGCCCTCTCTGCTATATCCTCAAGTTCGGGCTTTCCCACGCTTTCCGTATGGAGCTGGACTGCGCAGTCCTGTTCTTTTCCTAGAGAAAATGCGTGTTCCATTATCTCATTCGAGGCTGCCCATATCTCTGGGGGTACGGGATAGTGTGGGCGTCCTGATTTTATTCCAACCGCAAGACCTCTTTCCACATATCCGGCAGCAATCTCAAGGCCTTTTTTCATGGTTTCCGTAGCTTCTGATAGTTCCATGTATTCCGTAAGCTTTGAGATCTCAGCAGGGTGGACCCCTAGAACCGGAAAAGCACCAACTCCAATCTCGCGGATTTTTGATGCGATTTCCACGGTTTCGTCAAAGACCGCAAGATAATCCTCAGGTTTCCTGACCGCAATTCCAAGGGACCAGCTGGGTTTGGCGACCAGGATTATATGCGTCCCGCCTGATCTCTGAAACTCTTTTACGGCTTCAAGCCCTCTGGCTCTTGGGTCTATATGCATATGGTTGTCGGTAATCGGAATTTTTGCAGGCATGTTTATTCCTCGAAAATGTCCTGAAAACTCTCTTCAAAACTCTCTTCAAACTCTCTTCAAACTCTCTTCAAACTCTCTATTCAGTAGCCTGAATTCTAAATCTCTGGAATTTTTATGAAGGGCTTTCTGGATTGTAATACTATAATCTGAATACTAATTGAGCTCTTTGTTGTTTTGTGCGGGTCTCATCATAAAAACCAATGAGGCCGTGAATTGAGAATCATCCCATCCATAGAGAATGACGAAGAGCCACTAATATGTGCAGGCAACGGTTTAATTTGAACACTGTACCTATCTTTGTAGGGCACGAGGACAGGATTATATTCTGTGGACCCGTATCTATTTTCTGGATGCATTATTCTATAGTACTATTATATTATTACCCAAAAGTTGAAATATGAGCCTTACGTTGAGTACGCGGCGAGACTCAATTATTCTTCCCAAATTCTTCAAAAGTTTCCCCTTTTTAACTTTTCAATCGCTACGGTTCTTTTAACACGAACCTTATAGATCTGGTGATAACATGACTAAAACCGCAGCAGTAATCAAAGGTGACGGGGTAGGCCCCGAACTTGTGGACGCAATGCTTAAAGTTGCAGAATCCGCTGGTACTGATATCGAATTCGTGATGTGTGAGGCAGGAGCAGGCTGGTGGGAGCAGCATGGCGGCAATTCCCTTATCCCTGATGAGACCTGGCAGACCCTTGACAGCTCTGATGCCTGTTTCAAGGGCCCTACCACAACTCCCGGAGGAATCGGTTCTCCGAGAAGTGTGGCTGTATCCATCAGGAGAAAGTACGACCTCTATGCAAATGTCAGGCCAATAAAGACCTTCCCGAACTCAAGTGCACCTCTCGGGGATGTCGAGATGGTCTGTGTGCGTGAAGGAACGGAAGGGCTTTACATCGGAGAGGAAATCCAGCTCACAGACGATGTTTCCATTGCAATCAGGAAAATTACCCGCACGGCATCCAGCAAGATTGCCCGCTATGCCTTTGAGGACGCTAAAAGGAGAGGTTACGACACTGTTGTGCCTATCCATAAAAGCAATATCCTGAAATTAACCTGCGGCTCTTTCTTAGAAGAAGTCGAAAAGGTTTCAAAGGACTACCCGAACATTGAGGTCTGGCCCTATCATATTGATAACATTGCCCAGCAGCTTATCAAGAATCCCCAGATCTTCAACAAAAAGGTCCTCCTTTCCACCAACCTCTTCATGGACGTTATCAGTGAAGAATGTTCAGCCCTTGTTGGCAGTATCGGGCTCATTTATTCTGCAAATATTGGGGACAATTTTGCAATGTTTGAACCGGCTCACGGCTCAGCCCCTAAGTATGCAGGTCAGGATAAAGTAAACCCTGTTGCAACGGTGCTTGCAGGAGCCTGGATGCTGGACTACCTTGGTGAAAAGGAGAAGTCAGAAGCCATCTTCAAAGCCACTGAGCGCGTAATCTCCGAAGGCAAGTATGTGACCTATGACCTTGGAGGCAGTGCAAAACTCAGTCAGATGACAGATGAGATTGCAAAATACACAGCAGAAATCCTGAAATAAGGATCTTGAGCATCTGAAAAATGAGACTCTGAATGCAACCGAAGCAAAATAAATGATGAAGGCTGATATAAGGTTTAATAAAACTGATCTAAGATCTGAAGAACCTTATACCACTTTATCTAATTCTTTTTCGTTTGCTTTCTTTTTGTCTTTTATTGACTCTTTGTCCTTCGGTTTCTGATTTTTTTCTGTTATCCCGTATCTTCTGCTCTCTTTCGCGACTTTAATCCTTTTCTTCTTCCGGTTCCTGGATTTTTCCTTTGCTTTTTAATTTTCCTCCGCCCATATGTGCAGGGTCACAGATTGGCTGGTAGAGGAAGTATTTCTCAACGTAAGCAAGGAGCTCTTCATCTGAGATACAGGAGACTCTTTCTTCTTTATCGTAGAGTTTCTGGATTTCGGTCTGGATCTTAAGCAGTCTCCTGTCATTTTTTTCGACTATGGTTTCGACATCAAGGAGGTTGTTTAAAGTTTCCTGGATCTTGTGGCGTATTACCTCAAGGCCCGAAGAGTCACCTATGAGGAGAAGCCTGGTGCCTCCTACCAGTTCAGGGGGGTAGGGTTCATAGTTGAAGGGATTCTTCAGGACCCCTGCGGCATGAATTCCTGATTCGTGGGCAAAGATATTTTTCCCGACAACAGCTTTGTTTCTGGGGACTCTGAGCCCGAGTTCTTTTTCCATAAACTCTGCAAAACGGGTAATAGGTTCAAGATTATATTTATCAAAACCTTCAACTCTGTCTGCCAGGAAGAGCAGGATTTTTTCCATCTCGCTGTTTCCTGCACGTTCTCCTATGCCCAGGAAGGTTACACTTGTCCAGTTGGCCCCATGCCAGAAACCTGTAATTGAACTTGCTGCCCCGAATCCGTAATCATCGTGGATATGAGTTTCTATATTCTTGACCCCAATCTCTTTTTTGAGGTGCTGGATAATTTTCGGAATTCCGTAAGGTTCATCAATATTCATGAACGGCATCCCATATCCAACGGTATCGCAAACTCTTATTATGCAGTTAGGGTCGATCTCCATAATCTTTTTTACCAGAGGGAAAACAAAACCGTAGTTGTCAGCTCTCGTCATATCTTCCAGATGAGCCCTTGTACGAAGCCCGTGGTCCACTGCATACTGAAGGGCATCCAGATATTTCTCTTCAGCCTCCTCCCTCCCTGAAAGCCTCATCTTTGAATGAATGTGCGTATCCGAGACAGACATCAAAATCCCGGTCTCTTCAAGTCCATCTACTTCCAGAATTTTGTCAATGTCAGCTCTTGAAGCCCTTGCCCATCCTGTGATTTCAGGACACTCATATCCCCTGTCGAACATAAGTTCAACAGCATCTCTGTCTCTTTTATTGAATACAAAGGCTTCAAGTTTCTCAATCCCTATCTCGTGCAGGTATTCATAGATTTGAACTTTGTGTTCTCTGCTCAAGACTATTCCCGGCATCTGGGAGCCGTCGCGAATAGTGCTGTCACTTATGAATATCTCGTTTCCATAAGGCAGCTTTAGCTTGGGCAGATCTTCATATGATTCGTAAATTTTCATCTATTATCCTCCTTTCTTTCAGGTGGCAGAGCCCTGCATCGAGAGAGCGGGCTTACACTGCGGGGGTTTTTCCTGTCAAAAAGATGCTGTTATGTATACAGAGTAAAAAATCAGATATTAACCCGAAGACGTTCCGCTTCTTGTTTAAAAAACATTTTATTCGGGGAATACCTATCGTTTTTTCTTAAAAGGGCGTTTTAACTTTTCCTCAAAGAGGCACTTTATCAGGAGTACCGGAAACTTAACTATCATGTGTTGTTATAGTTAAAATCTCTTTCTTTCAAAATTACTACATGTATTCTTAAATTTATACAATAAAAATATTTTGGACGTTCTCTACATTGCAGGAAATTTTCGTTCTCTCACTTCTTTTCAAAACCTTTTTACCCAGTCTTTGAAGAATACCCGCTTAAAAAGAATACTCAGTTCATTTTCGAAGAATTCCTGTTTAAGTTTTTGAAGACTCATTTTTTAAGGTACGGCTCAAAACCAGTACAAACTTTTCTATATGTTTTTTCTGATTCTTTTTGGGCTTCATTAAAGTTTACTTTCCTTTACTGCCCTTCTTGCCGATAATAAGGTATATCTACAGCAAGTTATATTTATAATCGGGTAAATCTGAAACATCTAATTTATGAAAGTCTTTCTATATGCATCTGCATATGGTTTGCACCTGACAAAAATAGTATATTGAAGGCTCGAACTATCACATCAAGATTTAATATAATTTTCAAATTATATCGCCATATATTTAATTCATATTCAATATATTTGCTTTACTTTTCCCGAGGTAGAACATGTCCGAAATAGTAAGTGTTAGCGGCGGTCCGACTAAACCGGAAATAATTGCAGTTTCCCTTTCCAAACTCGGACTGCAGGATGGGGATCGGTTTGCAGATGTAGGCTGCGGTACGGGTTCGGTCTCTATTGAAGCAGCCCGGATTACCCGGAACCTGACTATCTATGCAATCGATGCACGTAAAGAAGCTCTCTTTGCTACGGAAGCGAACTTTAAGAATTTCAAGATCGAAAATGCCAGGATCTTAGCCGGTGAAGCCTCGGATCTCCTTGGCTCTGGGGGGTCTATCGATTCAATTGACTGCGCTTTTGTTGGTGGAACTAAAAACATTGACACCGTACTTGAGAAGCTTGTTGAAAAAAAAGCCCGCAGCATTGTGGTAAACGCAGTTCGCATTGAAACCGTTGTCAGAACGATCGAGGCTATGAAGAGACTGGGGATTTTTGATGAGGTAGTCCACGTTGCAGTCTCGAGAAGTGCCCCGATTGCCGGAGAGACTATGTTCAAACCCGAAAACCCGGTATACATAGTTGTCGGAAAAAAGCAAGCCTGAAAATTATCCTTTAATCCCCATCAGTTTAATGAAATCACGTTTTACATTTACCTATTAAAAAAACTATGGAGCTATAATATGTTAATAGGAGTAGGACTTGGTCCCGGAGACTCTGAGCTTCTGACCCTGAAAGCAGTGGATGTTTTGAAAAACAGTGATAAGGTATATGTTCCAGGACGCCTGGCAAAAGACCTTGTAGCCCCTTATGCGGATGCCGAAATCCTTGAGTTTCCCATGATAAGGGATATCGAAGTCCTGAACGCCCTCTGGAAAGAAAATGCAGACCGGGTAGCAGAAGAGTCAAGAAAAGGGACAGTAGCTTTCGGGCTTATAGGTGACCCGAACTTTTTCTCTACTTTCACCCACCTGAAAAAGGTCATGAACAGGCACTACCCGGATGTTGAGACTGCAACAGTGCCGGGAATAAGTTCAATCACGTCTTTTGCTGCAAGGACTAATGTAGCAGTTGAGAGTTCCTTTGAGGTAAGTGACGGTTCTGAAATCGGGTATAAGATCCACCTTAAAGCCACACAGCCTAGAAAGATTATGGAACAGCTCGAAACTGAAGGGTACAGAGAGTTTATTTTTGCAGAGAGGCTCTTTTCGGATAATGAACTGATTATCAGTAAGAAAGAAGATATCCCGGAAAAAGGGAACTATTTCAGTATCATTTACGGAAAGAAATGAATCCACTAAAATGAAACTTTTAATGATCGTTATACAACTTTGAGTATCGGCATACGAGTTTGAATTTCAGCATATAACTTTGAACCAGTTACAGAAAAGCAAAGGGAATGGTCAGATGGAAAGAAAAGTATATTTTGTAGGGGCAGGCCCTGGAAACCCCAAACTGATTACCGTATTGGGGCGTGAGATGCTTGAAAAAGCGGATCTTGTTATATACGCGGGTTCCCTGGTAAACCCCGAAGTCCTTAACTACACGAAGGGAGAGAAAGTAGATAGTTACGGGCTTACCCTTGATGAAACCACGAAACTAATTGCCGATGCCGTGGATGCAGGAAAGTTCGTGGTACGCCTTCACAGCGGAGACCCCTCTCTTTACGGGTCTGTTATAGAGCAGATGGAAGAGTTGAGAAAATACAATATCGGAGTCGAAAGGGTAGCAGGCGTCTCGTCTGTCTTTGCAAGCGCAGCCGCTCTGGGCACCCAGCTTACTCTCAACGGTGTTTCCGATACTCTTATCATCACCCGCCCTGCGGGAAAAACCCTGGAAAAAGACCTTATTCCCGAGCTTTCTGCCTATAATACCACCATGGCAATTTTCCTTGGTACCCAGAAGATCAGGGAAATTATGGAAAAAGTCCGCTGCCCGAAAGATACGCCTGTTGCAGTTGTCTTCCATGCATCCTGGGAGGATGAAGAAGTCATCACAGGGACTGTAGAAGATATTGCAGATAAGGTTAAAGATGCAGGGATCAAGCGCTCGGCAATGATAATTATCGGTGGGGTTGTTGACCCTAAAAACTACAGGAGGTCCTACCTATACGGAGTGGCCCAGGAACCGTTGTAATTACCTTTGAAAGGAACAGGGAAATTGCATCACGGATAGCAGAGCATCTTGAAGCCGACCTTCTTCTCTATGAAAAAGGCGTGTTCAGGAAAGCCTTTGAAAACTACGGGGCAATCGTTGCAGTCTTTGCTACAGGCATTGTAGTGAGGGATATTGCCCCTCTTCTCGATAATAAGTGGTCGGACCCTGCAGTGGTCGTTGTGGACTCAAACCTGAATTTCGCAATTCCCCTCCTTGGAGGGCATCACGGGGCAAACGAGATTTCCCGGAAGATTGCGGAATTGGGTGCAGTTCCTGTGCTCACCACAGCTACTGAGGTTCACGGTAAACCCTCTGTTGAGGGAATTGCTGATAGGTTTGGCTGCGAGATCTTTAATAAAGAGTCCACAATCGCTGTAAACTGTGCACTCCTTGACCAGCAGGTAGAGGTGCTTGAGGTTAAGGGGCCCAGGATTGTTATTGTGGACGAGGATGTTTCCGTGCTTGTGAGAAATAAACAAGCTGCTGAAGTAAAGGACGGCAGTGCCGGAAACAGCTAACAATTTACGCTAATAGCTGACTAAATTACGAAACTGCATGAAAAAGCAGTGGATAAAAGATTACTGATGATTATCGGAATCGGAACCCGCAGGGGCATAACAAAAGAAGAAGTCATTGACGCCGTAAAACAGGCGCTTGATGAGTGCAGCCTGAGTCTCAAAGAGATCACGGGCTTTGCCTCTGCGAAACTTAAAGAAAATGAACAGGGGCTGCTGGAAGCAGGAGAATTGCTCAGTATTCCGGTTAAGTTTTTGCCGGACGAAGTGCTGAACAGCTACAACCCTCCGTCCTCATCCCAGGCTTCGCGCTTTGGGTTAAAAGGGGTTGCAGAGCCTGCAGCTCTTGCTCTCTCGGAAAAACACGAATTGATTTTCAGGAAGAAAGTCTATGGCAGAGTCACAATCGCAATCGCAAGATAAGGCATCCGGCGGAAAACTCTACGTTGTAGGGATCGGACCGGGCTCCGTGGAACAGCTGACCCTCAAAGCCCGGGACGTAATCCTCAATGCTGATTATATTCTCGGGAACAGTACCTACCTGGACCAGATGGAAAGTCTTCTCGGTACTCAGGAGGTAATTCGAAGTTTTATGGGAAAAGAGGTTGAAAGAGCCCGAAAAGCCGTGGAACTTGCAAAAACCGCAAACGTGGTCATGCTCAGCGGGGGCGACACCAACGTCTACGGCATGGCAGGCATCGTGATGGAGGTCGCTGAACACGAGAACCTTGACGTGGACATCGAAATCCTGCCCGGGGTCACAGCAATCCTTGCCGGGGCAAGCATTCTCGGTGCACCCGTGGTGACGGACTTTGCGGTGATCAGTTTAAGCGATCTCTTAACTCCCTGGGAAGTCATCGAAAAGCGGCTTCATATGGCTGCAGACGCTGATTTCGTGATAGGGCTCTACAACCCAAAGAGCCGCAAGAGACAGTCCAACTTTGCAAGGGCAATCGAAATCATCCGCAAGTACAAGGCCGATTCCGTGCCTGTGGGGCTTGTCAAGAATGCCATGAGAGGCGAAGGGGAGGACCAGATCGTGACAACCCTCGGGGAAGTCATGGCATCTGAGGACTGGGTGGACATGAGCACAGTCATTCTCGTAGGCAACGGAGATTCCCGGACCTGGAAGTCTCCGAAAAAGGATCTCATCATAACACCCAGGGGGTATCATAAGAAATATGACTACTGAAAAAAGCAGTGAAGGGAAAGCAGGGGCTCTCGAAAACCTCGAAGAGTTTACCGAGCTTACAGTGGAAGTAGACCCCGAACTTGTGGGCATTTGCAGGGACTCCGGCGCAAGGACTGAAGAGGCCAAAGCCATCTATATGAAAAGCCGGACAATGATCCAGGAAATCGTCGGGAATAACACCCCCGAAGACCGTTTCCGTCAGCGCTGCGTTATTGCCACCGGAGACCTCTCCGTTGCAGACATCATGCGCTTTAACAATGACCCCATCCCTGCCGGGGTTGAAGCAATTAAAAAAGGTGCCCCTATCTTTGTGGATATCAATATGGTAAAAGCCGGGATCACAAAAGCCGGGCACAAATCCGAAATCATCTGCGTGCTTGACGAAGACCGGGACGCTGCAATCGCTAATAAGTACGGGATAACCAGGACTTCGGCAGGTTTCCTTGCTGCCAGAGACAGGCTGGACGGAAGCATTATCGCAATCGGAAATGCGCCTTCTGCCCTCATCATGGTCTGCAAGCTGATCGAAAAAGGCGTGAGGCCTGCTCTTATAATCGGGCTTCCTGTTGGTTTTGTAAACGCAGCCGAATCCAGGGAAATGGTCAGGGACCTGAAAATCCCCATCCCCTCAATCAGCTGTGTCGGGACCAGGGGAGGGACTCCGATGGCAGTTGCCTGCGTAAACGAGCTCGTAGCAATCGCAAGGGAAAGTGAAGAATAACACTTTCTACTTTCTTTTTTTCCTTTTATCTCAGCTCATTTTTTGTTTTCTCGCCGGCTTTTTAGTTCCTGCTTGCCTTACATGATCTCGCCCTTTAAGTCTACAGTTTCACCGGGAATAAAGAGAGTATTAATTTAAGGTAACGATGGATAAACAGATTACAAACACAGTTACAATGGAGATTCCGCATAGTCACTCCTTAGTCGACATAAGATTGTACAGTAAGGACTATGAGTCAGGTGAAATTGTCCCTATTTCCATGGACACTGAAGCAATCGCATGAGAAGAAACAGGTCTAATTTACTGTTTCCTTTCCAAATTTGTGTTTCAAATTGTGTTTGAAATGTACGCATTCTGTTTACGAAAACTTAAAGTAACCACCTTAAGTGGTTCTGGTAGACCATCGAGAACCCTACAAGGATAAGCACTATTCCGGCTCCCTTTTTGAAGGCTACGTCATACTTTGATATGAGCTTTATTTTCGAAGTGGAGAGGTGAGCTGAGTATGCGAGTAGTAGCATGGGTACCGCAAACCCTGCAGAATAAATGGAAAGGGTTAGTGCACCGGTAGCAGCGTTTCCTTCCAGGGCTACCATGGTCAGGATTGAGGCAAGGATCGGTCCCACACAGGGGATCCAGAGCACTCCGAGGGAAAGCCCTAACAGAAAGCCAGAGATCGGTCCTTCGTCTTTCATTCCTGCAAGAAGGGGGAATCTTGCAAAGGCGTTAAACAGGCTTATATCAAAGAGTATTGCAAGACCCATTGTGATAATAAGAATCTCTGCAAGGATTTTCAGCTGCCCTATGTACGCCTGAAAAGCTGCTCCGAAACTGGAGGTCACAACTCCCATGAGGGTAAAGGATATCGATACTCCAAGTACTATAGCAAGGGGTCTTAACTTTCCTTTTCCTGTTGAGCTTGCAAGGACTGCAGGAAGAAGGGGGAGGATGCATGGGGACAGGACGCTGAGTACTCCTGCGCCAAATGCAGCTAGAGGGGAAATCGCTTCATAATACATGGTCTGGTTCGCTGTTTTTCAGTTCGGTTTTTTATTTTAGTTTTTTACTTTAGTTTTTTATAATACTGCTTTTTTATCCGGAAATCTATTTTCAGTCCAAACTCCGTCGAAAGCCTGAATTTTCAGCCGATGCAGGATGTTTGAAGCCGTTTTTCCGGGCAGGTCACTTTTTATTCTGCATTTACGTTCTCATAGTAAAGAATAGCCCTGTCAAGGAGCTCTTCGTACACCTGCTTTTCTCCAAGTCCCATAACTCTTGCCTGGAATCTGTCTGTGGTAACGTTTCCATCTTCCTGCATGTAAACATATTCTCCGTTTTCAATGCCTACGACTACAAAGGAATCCGGGATATAAGCTATTCTGAAATATGCTGCTAGGTGAGGGCTCTGATCTATATCTGCAGACATGACCATGGCTCTTCCTCCGTATTCTGCAGCCAGCTCGCTCAGGATGGGTTTCATCTGCCGACACGGTCCGCATCTCTCAGATCCAATTTTCAATAAAACCGGGCCTTCCTGAATGGATGTATTTATCTGTTCCAGATCGGTTATTTCTACAACAACACTTTTCTCCTGGATTTCCTGAGTACTTGTGGAGTTGTCCGGGTTTTCAGTACAGCCTGCCGTAAAAAGCACAGCTGTAAGCAGGATTAGTAATATAATTAATTTATTCATGTTCTCAACATTGGTTGTTCTTTTTATAGTTCATTAGGCTTTCTGTATTGATAATTCTCTCTTATCACAAATAATTTTATTTCTACTGATTCTGAAAGCCTGAATTCTGCAATAGAATTATCCATAACACTCAAATAATTAACCGTAAACTACGGTACGAATTATCTGTAAATACCTATATGTGAATATCTATCTGCGGACCACTCGATTAAAGGGATTCGATAGGATAAATATCAATAACTATATTAGATTCCTGTGGCAGGAATGGAATCCAAAATCCGGGAAATACATTATATAAACAAAAAAATAAAAAGAAAAATAAAAAGGATCTATTCCGATAAAGGAATGCAATTCCGATAAAGAAACTTAATAATTATGAATTGTGTAAACCTTTTTACTCTGCCTTACTTTTCCTCAAGGATTTTTTCTACTGCATTCACGACATTTTCGAAATTCTTCTGCCACTCCGTGCTGTGTTTAAGCTGGTCCTGAACGATCGTACCCTTGTCTTCCATTTCTGCGATTTTGGGCTCTATAGGAAGTCTGGCAAGGACAGGGACATTAAAGTCTTCTGCGGCTTTTTCAACGCCTCCACTTCCGAATACATCTATAGGCTTATTGCAGTGAGGGCAGATAAGCCCATGCATATTGTCCACAAGCCCTATTATAGGTACATTTAGTTTTTCCGAGAATGTGATTGATTTCCGAACACTGATAAGGGCTACATCCTGAGGGGTTGTAACAAGCACGGAACCGTCACAGTTGGGGATAAGCTGGGCTACACTCAGGGGTTCATCTCCCGTTCCCGGCGGAAGGTCGATAAGCAGAAAGTCAAGCTCCCCCCAGTAAACTTCTTCCAGGAACTGCTTGATTGCTCCCATTTTGGCAGGTCCCCTCCAGATTATAGGTGAGTCTTTGTTTTCGAGCAGGAAACCAATAGACATTATTGAGAGGTTGGGAAGCACCTGAATTGGGATAATTCCTTCTTCATTTACTTCAGGTCTTGCGGACTCCAGCCCGAAGATAGTAGGGACAGTCGGACCGTGGATATCACAGTCAAGAAGACCGACCCTGTGTCCGCGGAGGGCAAGCCCGACAGCGAGATTTGCGGCAACCGTACTTTTTCCTACTCCGCCTTTCCCGCTCATTACCATTATCTTGCGTTTGATGCGCCTGAGGCTGACTACGATTTTTGGCTCCTCGGGCTTTTTCGATAAGCTTTCCAGTGATTGAACCTTATCTTTCATTTTTTATCGCCTGTGTAAAAATTCCGCATTTTTCAGTTTTTCCCCGTTTCAAATCTCTCTTTTACGCGTCAACATCATCTCTAATGTCAGTACCCTCAGCCCTGATATAGTTACCGCCTTTTATCTCAATCGCTTTTCCTGTGCTGAGGGCGAGTGCTACTTTCATTCTGGCGGCTTTCAGGTCTTCCCAGAACGCTCTTCTTGATATCCCTACCCTGGTGGCTGCGTCCTCCTGTCTAAGGTCTTCAACATCCACAAGCCTCAGGGCTTCAAGTTCTTCTACTGTGAGGGATACCACTTCAAGATCCGAAAGTGGAACCCCCCTGGGCTTGAAATATGTGACATCAGGGGTTTGCTCAACGCGCCTCGGGCATTTTGGTCTTCCTCTGCATTTTTTCATAGGTTACTTATGTACATTGTTGAATAAATATATAACAATTTCTCTTTTCAAATAGAAAACTATAAATATTTACACTCATATGGGTGAAATTGTACTTTCTATATCTCTGACTTCTCTGCGTTTGTGCGGGGCTGATATGCCTCCACTTTATTCGAAAAATCTACAGAGAAATGTATGGTTTGAGAGTCAGCGGATTTTATATTGGAGCATAAAATATGAAAATCTGCATAAGTGCCTTTGGAAAGGATCCTGATTCTGAAGTGGACCCTCAATTCGGAAGATGCAATTATTTTGTGATCATTGATCCGGAGATAGGGTCAGTAACATCAATCAAAAATCCCGGGTCCGAAGCCTCCGGTGGCGCAGGGATCCGGGCAGCAGAGGAAATTGCGAGCGCAGGGGTAGACACCCTCTTAACGGGAAGTGTGGGGCCGAACTCTTTCTCCATACTCTCCGAAGCAGGTATTGAAATCCATTCTGGAATCAGAGGTACGGTCTCCTTTGCCCTTCGAGAGTATCAATCCGGAAAGCTTTCCCTCCTTGAGAGCCCGAACGCTTCCACTCATATCGGTATGAGGAAGAGTTGAGTTAAAGGTCCAAACTAAGGACCCGTCACAGAAAAAACTATGCACATGGTTCGATTGGATGCCTTGATTTTCAAGATCATTATCACTAATTGCAAACCAACTCTGTGATAAATATACATAATTTATTTTGTGACAGTTACTAAGAACAAAATCTCATAAATAAGAAAAATTTTGTAACAATATTTTCTGTGAAATGTCTGGAAATTTAAAGGTGAGCTATATGAAAGTATGTGTACCTACAAGAGATAACAACGGCATGGAAGGAACTATAGAACAGCACTTTGGAAAGGCTCCCACTTATACTATCCTGGATACTGACAGTGGAGAAGTTTCCGTAATCCCTAATACTAGCGAGCATATGGGTGGAGTAGGCCTGCCTCCTGAGTTCCTTTATAAAAATGGGGTGAATATTATGCTTTGTTCGGGACTGGGATACAAAGCTGTCAAGATGTTTGAGTCTTATGGAATCAATGTTTTCGTGGGTGTCGAAGGTACGGTTCAGGATGCGATCGGAGCCTGGAAAGCAGGTCAGCTCCGTAGTGCCAGTGCCGAAAACACCTGTGCAGAACACGAGCACCATCACTGAGAGATGGGCTCCTCAGTTTATGTAAGGGTGAGAAGGCGCAGCTCATGAAAATTGCAATTGCAAGCGGCAAAGGCGGTACAGGGAAAACCACGGTTGCAGTAAACCTTGCTCTTGCTCTCGAAGACGTGCAGCTTTTTGACTGTGATGTGGAAGAGCCTAATTGCAACCTGTTTCTGGATTTTGAACTGGAGCCTGTAGAAGAAGTAACCTGTCTGGTTCCGGAAATTAATCCTGATAAGTGTACTCTTTGCGGGAATTGTGCTGATTTCTGTAAGTATAATGCTCTGGCTGCCCTTCCCATACAGATCATGTTCTTTCCTTCCCTCTGCCACGGCTGTGGCGGCTGCAGCCTTGTCTGTCCGGCAGGAGCCATAGAAGAAAAGCCCAGGTCTATCGGAAGGATCGAAAAAGCATCATCTTCTCAAACCTCTCTTAAATTTCTCCGCGGTATCCTGAACATAGGGGAAGCTATGGCAACGCCGGTCATCAGGTCGCTTCAGCGGCATCTCGATGAAAGCAGACCTGCAATCATTGATTCCCCTCCCGGAACGGCATGTCCAGTCCTTGCCGTCATTGGGGGTGCGGATTACTGTGTGCTTGTTACAGAGTCGACTCCATTCGGTTTCCACGATTTCCTTCTTGCCCTGGAAGCTACAAGGGCTCTTAATGTTCCTGTGGGGGTCGTTCTCAACCGTGACGGGCTTGGAGATTCAAGGGTGGAAGAGTTTTGCAGAGCTGAAGGGATTCCTATTCTGCTCCGCATTCCTAATGATAGGATGATTGCCAGGCTCTATTCAGAGGGCATTCCCTTTGTTAAGGAAATGCCTGGCTGGAAGGAAAAGTTCGAAGATATGTTCGAAACGATAAAAGCACTGGCTTGTAAAAGTACGGGGGTACAATGAGGCAGCTGGCTATAATTAGCGGAAAAGGTGGATGTGGAAAGACCACCCTTACAGCTGCCTTTTCTTCTCTTTCCGGAAATGCTGTACTTGCTGATTGTGATGTTGATGCATCCGACCTGCCTCTTATCCTTAAGCCCCAGGTACTTAAAACAGAGGATTGCCTGGGACTGGAACTTGCTTCCATTGATCTGAATCTCTGTACTGGCTGCGGCATCTGCCGGGAAACCTGCAGATTCGGAGCAGTCCTTGAAAACTTCACGATAAATCCGTATGGCTGCGAAGGTTGTGCAGTCTGTACTGTCGCCTGCCCTGAAAACGCGGTTTCCCTGATGCCGAGAGTTTCCGGGCAGGCAGTTTCCTCCATAACCCGTTTCGGGCCAATGGCTCATGCAAAACTGGGCACTGGAGAGGAAGCAAGTGGAAAACTTGTGAACCTGGTCCGAAAAAAGGCCGTAGAACTTGCAGATCGATATTCCTGCAAACTCGTTCTTATTGACGGCCCTCCCGGCACTGGCTGCCCTGTTATGGCAGCAATTACCGGAACAGACCTTGTCCTTGTGCTTAGCGAACCCACTGTTTCCGGACTCCACGACCTGAAACGGGCAATCGAACTTACTGCATATTTCAAAATCCCGACTGTTGCCTGCATTAACAAATATGATCTCAACGAGAAAAAGGGCCTTGAAATTGAGGCTTTTTGCAGGGAAGCCGGAATTCCTCTTCTTGCCCGTTTACCTTATGCGGACATAACTACAGAGGCAATGATGATGGAAGAAACCGTGATCGAATATGCTGCTCATTCCGGGGACACCGGGGCTGTAGAGTTTGCAAATATTGTACGTAACCTCTGGGCAGAGATCGAAATAAGGCTTTCAGAAACTTTCAATAACGAAATATGCCCAAAAGCTTCCGGATCAGGGAACCTTAACTTTTCGGAATAATTTTAACTTAAATGTTAGAAAGTTAAATAATATGGCAACTGTTTACTAATATTGCAGTCTGTCCTTTGAATCTTATTCATAAACAGTTGACGAAGCTGGTATTAATTCGGCAGTGAATTAAATAATTCTATAGTGAGTTCAATAAGTAGTTGGTGAGGGAATAAAATGGATTATACTCAACTTGCAGAGAAACTGGTCAAGTTCCTTGACCTCAGGTACGAACCGGTGGCAGTGAAAGTTGTTAAAAAAGGAGAGCCTATGCCCGAAGGGTATAATGAGCCCGAGAAAAACCTCAGGCACTGCCAGTCTATCATGAAAGCCAGGAAAGGGGAGTCTTTCATAATTCCTGCAGGTAAACATGCCTGCGTGGTAGGAGCCTCAAGCCTTGGGATCATTCCTTCGCCTGAAAAGGTGGCTTCAGGAGAGTTCCACCATAACCTTGGGATGTTTGATAGTGTGGAGGCAGCAGCAGGAATGATAGCAAACCGTCCCGCTTTTGAGCCCGAAAGTAGAACCGCAACTGTTGTAGGGCCTCTGAAGGATGCAAAGGTCGAGCCCGATGTAGTTATTCTTGTGGACAGGCCGGAAACCGTTTACTGGATAGTCCCGGCAAGTACCTACTATAAAGGCGGGAGGGTAAACTTTAGCAGTGCAGCTTTTCAGGCAACCTGCGCCGACACAACTATCCTGCCGACCTTGACTGGGGAAATAAATATCTCTTTAGGCTGCTTCGGGTGCAGGAAAGCTACTGACATCGAAAATGATGAAATGCTTATGGGGATTCCTTTCAATAAACTTGAAAACATTGTTAATGCCCTTGAAAAACTCTCCGAAGGTCCGTTGCCGAAAGCAAGGCAGAAATAAATCCTTGATTTTTCCATTTTTTCTTTTCTCATTGAGTTTTTTCTTTTCTCATTGAGTTTTTTCATCTATTTTACTTATCATCAATTCTACCAGTACATTTTCTGGCTCTCATAGAAATATTTATACCTGCAAAGTTTATTTATGATTATAGTATCCTATTGGTGTTAAAAATCCCTTGGAGAAAAAGTGTGCAGTGTGCGTTGTGCAGAAATAAGGAATGTTTGATAGGCAAAAACTGCTCTGTTATCAAATCGAGACTCGAGTATAGCGGCGATGATCTTAAATCGATCCAGATGGCCGCCTGGCTTGAGTCAGACTCTGCAAAAAGGACAAAATTAGAAGAAATTGCAATTTACTCAAAGAGGCTTGGGTACAGGAAGATAGGAATTGCTTTCTGTATTGAGCATGAGAGGGAAGCAAGGCTGGTTTATGATCTACTTTCAAGATATTTTGAGGTGTTTTCAGTTTGCTGCAAGGTTTGCAGCCTCGAAAAAGAAAGTCTTGGTCTCAGAAAAACCGGCAATTTGGAATTTGAAGCTGTCTGCAATCCTATAGGGCAGGCCCTCCTCCTTAACGATGATCACACTAACCTGAATATCATGCTGGGGCTCAAGACCGGCTATGATATTCTCTTTGCAGAATACTCGGAAGCCCCTTCGATAACACTTCCGCTCCTGGAATTGCCCTATCTCGGGGATTCAGAAATTGATTTTATAGAATGAATTTGTAGAAATAATTCTTTTATTTTTGTGATTTTAAGCCCTGGAGAAATGCATGTCTGAAAAATCGAAATGTAAATCTGAAACTGACTCTAAACCCGATTCCGAACTCCTGAAAATCAGGGCTCATCACCTCTGTTGTATCCAGGGATTCCAGGGATATGGATACAGCCCGGCTTTTGTTGCCAATATGCGGGCTGTGATTTCGGATCTTGAGACTCTTCCTTCCAGACTTCTCAAGCTTGTAACTGTGTGTGATGCAATCTGCGTTTCCTGTCCCAGTAAAAGGGAATGCACCATTCAGGAATCTGCTCTCTCCCGCGGGATCAGGCAAATGGACCTCGTTGTTCTGGAGAAATTAAGGATAGATGACGGAACTGTTATAAAGGCAGATGAAGCCTTCAGGCTCATAAATTCAAAACTTAACAAAGCTTCGGATATCGAAGATGTATGTGGGGCCTGCAAATGGAGGCAGAAATGCCTCTGGTATATGCAGGAAGAAAGATAAGACGGTCTGGATTAAGTTCTCGAGGGGATGTCGAGTTCCCGGCTTAAAACACTTTCTTAACCTTTTTTTCTTAAACCTCTTTTTCAAGCGTTCTGCCTGATTTCCGGTTATTTACCTCAAGCCTGCGCTGATTTCATAGATTTTTGCAAGAAATTCAATGTTCTGGACCGCATTCTGTTCTATCCCCAGCTCGTCTGGAGAAAAGCCGAGAGCAAGGCCAAGGAGCTGGGAGTAATGGAGAACGGGGATAGAGTAGTCAGTTCCGAACTTCTCATTGACTGCAAGCTGCCCTTTGTCAAACTGAAGGTGGCAGAAGGGGCATGCATTGACAATACAGTCCACTCCTGCATTCCGGATGCAGGCAAGCTTATGTTCAAGCATTTCCAGGGATTCGGCAGCATGCCCTGAACGTACGCCTCCTCCTGCTCCGCAGCACATCATTTTGTCTGTATAATCCACACTTTTTGCACCAGTGGCTTCAACCAGCTCATCAAAGAATACCGGAGCTTCCGTTTCTCCAAGGTTTCTTTCCTTTGAGGGCTTGATCAGGTGGCATCCGTAATGAAGGGCTACTTTCAGGTCAAGGGGGGTTGTGATGCAGCCCTTGAGTTTTTCAGGTCCGAATTCCCTGTACAGAAACTCGATTATGTGCCTTACCTCTGCGGTCCCCTTAAACTCCATGCCTATCTCTTTGAGGCAGGTGTTTGTGCAGGCTTTCATTTCAGGGTCTTTTTTAAGTTCTATATTCGCGTCTGCCAGGGACCCATAGCAGCCGTTGCAAACTGTCAGGACATCCCTCTCCATTTTTTCCGAGAGGGCGATGTTTCGGCTGGCAAGGGCAAGCCAGGTTGCTTTATCAAAAGACTTGAACACTCCCGGGGCAGGGCAGCAGGAGGCTCCTGGCAGGTCGGATGCATCAACTTCAAGTTTTTGCAGGCAGAGTTTTGTTGCTTTCTCAATTCCCGGGTAGCGGTTGGGTACGATACAGCCAAGAAACAGCGATAGTTTTGCCATATTTTTCTGCCTCCTTATTTTTCAGCCACAAGCTCGTCGAATTTGCAGGTTTTGAGAAGGATTTTCAGCCCTTCAAGAGCTTCCGGATATTTCTGGACGGTTTCAGGTATCGGGTCCAGCCCGAGTTCTTCCCTTTTTTTCTTTGTTTCCTCATCGAGGGGGACTGCATGTCCGCACTCAAGCACCATTTCCGAAACACGGCGGTGTTCGGGAAGCATGAAACCTTCCCTGACTGCGAGCCTCCTTAACTCAAGAATAGCATCTGTAATTGGTATTCCGCGTGGGCAGCGCTCCTGGCATGTGTAGCAGGTTGTACAGAGCCACAGGGCGTCATCTGAGAGAACAGTAGCTCTGTTCTTGCGTGCATCTCGAATTATTCTTCGGGTATTGAGCCCGGTATGCCGTCCCGAAGGACAGCTTCCTGTGCATGTGCCGCAGTGCATGCAGGAAAGTACCTCAAGTCCTGCCGCCTTTAACACTTTTAGCAATTCTTCACTCATACAGGTTCACTGTCTGGTTTTGAGTCTGGTTTTTATATTGATTCTTCCGTTTTAAAAAAGCAAATATGATCGAAAGAAACAGATCGGAGTAAAACACTGAAATCAGAGTAAGACACTGGGATCAGAGTAAGACACTGAGATCAGAGTAAGACACTGAGATCAGAGTAAGACACTGAGATCAGAGTAAAACACTGCCCTCAGGGGTAGTTGACATAAATTCCCTACTATATGTTCGTATTACTCTCATAATATTTAACCTAAACTAAATCTATTCAGGGTTAAAATCCGAGATCGAGAGATGAACCACAGTTCCTGAATACTTATTGGAGATTTTATTGAAATCAAAAATAGCGTATATCTTTTCAGGAGTGGGTGTAACTTTATTTTTAAATATCATTTTTCAGGTCCGGTTTAACGTTCATGGGCAAAGGTTATATTTTTCTATGCCCCGTAAAATCTTTGATGGTTTCTAATATATTTCTTCTTATATAAAAATCAAGTTGCCTGCCGTAAAATCCCACATCCCCATATAGGTTTCTATTCTTTCCGTGCAGCTTTTGCCCTGATATGTTCTTCCGTTTTTTTTTTTTTTTTTTTTTTTTTTTTTTTTTATTTCTCAAGAGAAGTTTATCCCAAGGTCTTTAAGCCCATTCAGTTTTGCAAGATTGATCAGTAAAGGTGTCAGAGATTCCATGGTGTTTGCCTGTTTAAGAGGGCCGCCGTCCAGGGGTTTGAGGCAACCCATATGCCGTGTAAGCTCCATAACAAGTTTCTTTGCGTCGGCATCGTCGCTGCATACAAGCGCATCGTGTACGGCTGTGCATTTAACAACATCTTTGAGCTTTCCTGCAGGGATGTTGTGGAAAGCTGCAACAACTCTGGCAGATTCCGGGGCATTTTTCTTAATTGCAAGGGCTGCTGAGCCTTCTTCCGGAGGTTTGTATGCCATAAGGCCCCCTTCTTTTACCATTGGAACCACAGGTGAAATAAGAATCTTATTTTCAATGGCCTCTTTTATCTCTTCCAGCAAAGGCAAAACGTGGTCAAAACGGATCGTAAGTATTATTACTTCGGCTGCCTGCGCGGCATCAAGGTTGCTCATGCCGGTAATTGTTGTCCTTGATGTATCAAACCCGCAATTTTCAAGCTCTGATAAAGCTTTTTTTGCAGCCTCATCTGCAGTTTCCAGAGACCTGGACCCGATAATTATCTCATTCTTCACACCATCAGGCATAAGGTTTTGAAGGGCAAGCCTTAGCACCATTCCTTCTCCGATGTTGCCGGTTCCTCCAAGAACAGCTATTTTAAGCTTTTCAGAATTCAATTTGAACAAGACCTCCAATTTGCTATGTCTTCCCATAACATATGTCCGGAAGTTAATATATCTTCTGTCTTCACTCATTTAATTATAATACGTAATGTTATGGTTAAATTATTTTATTAAGTAATTCCTGTTTTTGTAAAGCACTTAATAATTTAGTTTCTCATTAGATGTCGTTTATTTTTAATTCTTGTTCTAAATTCATATTAATTATTAGTGGAAATATTTATAATGTATATCGATATATGTTAAAATAAGTTGATTCTGTTCAGTTCTTGCTGCAGGAATTACTTCGCATATACCTGTATTCTGTTTGCATCCTTAACTTACCATATAAGCAACATCGGGGGGTAGTGTATCTGGGGAGTTACACCAGGAGAGTATTGTACCTGTCAATATTAGTCATAGTCTTTACAGGCATATTTTCTCATTTCAATTTTATAGTACGTGAAGGAGTCGGATCTCTCGAATCTGAACCGGAAACTTCTGGTCTAACTTCTGGTTTATTATCTTCCGGACTGGTTTCATCAGATTCAGGAGTATTGCGCCCGCTATCATCTCTTTCGGAACCGCCGAAAGGAAATTCAGGCAGAATCTACAACGAAGAAGTCGAAGAGAATCTTACTGCATATGTCCGGCTTTTTCCCGGTACGGATGCAGGGGTGCTGGACTCCTGTTCCAGGGTTGAAGAATGGGATGAAGAATCCGGTATTGCTGCAGTTTGCGTTAAACTGGAATCATTTGAAGAACTATCCTCTCTTAAAGGAGTACATTCAGTCCAGCCTGCTATTTCTCCTGTTATAAGAAAGGTGGACCGGGAAGAAAAAACAACTTTTTCTTCTTCTTCTGAAGAGTTCTGGAAACCGGACGGTGTAACAGGAGCCGGAATTAAAATCGGGATAATTTCAGATGGAGTAGAAGGCATATCTGAAGCCATGGCATCGGGAGTTCTGCCTGAGGATGTACACGTACTTTCTCCCGGAAATGGAAAAGAGGGTACTGTAATGCTCGAAATAGTCCATGAGACAGCTCCTGGTACGGAACTGTATTTCCATAGTGCAGGCCGCAATAAGCTTGAGTTTAACAGGGCTGTTGATACCCTCCTTGCCGAAGGTTGCCGGATTATATGCGATGATGTGGGCTGGCCTGATGAACCTTTCTTCGAAGATGGAATTGTAGCTTCCCATATTAAAGAATTAATAGAAAGCCAGGACATTCTCTATGTGAGCGCAGCAGGTAATGACGCAGGCCGCCATTATCAGGGCATGTTTTTCGATAACGGGTCAGGCTGGCACGATTTCAGTTCCGGGGCCAGCACTTCTAATAATATTTCCATGGACGTCCCCCCAGGTGAGAAAGTTACTGTGGTCCTCCAGTGGAATGACCCCTGGAATTGTTCCGAAAACGACTACGACCTTTACCTCTATGACTGCTGCAGCGGAAACGAAATTGCTGCAAGTGAAAAGGCTCAGAGTGGCACAGATACCCCTCTTGAATATATCAAATACGTCAACAGGGAGGAAGCTGTACAAACACTGGGTATTTCTGTCAAAAAACATTCAGGAGAGGATAGGGTACTGGAAGTTTTTATTTACCCTAACTCCTCCGTAAAGGTTCATCCTGACAATCTGGTTGAGGAGGACTCGGTTTTCGGGCATCCTGCTGTTCCGGGCGTTATCTGTGTTGGGGCGGTTGATTCAGGAAATCCGGAAAACAGGGAGATCGCAGCCTACTCTTCCCGCGGGCCTGTAAGCATCTACTATCCGGAACCAGAACTCAGGAACAAGACCGACCTCAGTGGGCCCGGCAGTGTGAGAGTTTCAAGCATAAACGGAAAGGGCAGCTTCTTTATGGGTACAAGTGCTTCCGCCCCCTCTGTTGCAGGGGTCGGAGCTCTTATCTGGAACATGTACCCCGAAAAGACCGGCAGTGAAATTCGCGAGATCCTGTGTTCCTCAGCCGAAGATCTCGGAGAACCGGGGTACGACACTATTTTCGGGTACGGTTCAGTTAACGACCGCACAGTCCACCTTCTTGAAAACCTCTCTCCCGGCGGCAGTTTATTATTGGAAAAATCCGAAGCTTCGCCTGTGGAAACAAAAGGAATCTTTATACTGAAACTTTCCATGCCCCTTGAACGGATCTACTCTCTGGCAAATTTACCTGCCAGAGCAGCAGTAAAGGGATCTCGTTGATGGGGAACAGGCTGAAAAAGGACGTCAGGATACTATTCAAAGGCTGTGAGTTTTTAATTAGGGGCTATAACCTGAACTCCATTAACTTAAACCCGCTCAGGCTCACCCTAATTTTCACTCCAGCAGTAAAATCCCAACACATGCAGTTTTTTCAGGCTTGCAGAACTCAAGTACAAGCCCTGCCCCTTCCATTGCCTTCTGGACATTTATTCCGACAGCCTCAGGTGCAAAGCGCCTCATTTCCGGCTTTACGCATTTTTCAAGGTTGCAGACCTCACATTCGTTGCAGGAACCGGGCCTTAAGAGCTGGGCGAAGATGAAGCCGTTCCTGAAAGCCTCCTGTTCGAGCTCGTACATTTTCCTGAAAGAGGTTTTCCGGAGTTCTCCCCAGGCTTTGAGGGCGTCCTCCCCGGAGGCTTCGTGCTCTTCCATAAGGAGAAGTGCATTTTTGTATTCCTGCAGGACTTTTCTGAAATCCTCAATAGAAAGGATGTGGGGAGGGCAGCTCAACCGTTTCCCGTAGCTCCGGCAGCCATAGGCGCATTTCAGGGCTATCCGGTTTTCCACCGGGATATCCGCTGTATCCAGTAGATAGGCTTTAAGTCCCAGGTTTGAGGCTTTTTCAATCAAGCTGTTGAAATTTTCTGACAAATCCAATCCCCTAACTTCTAACTTTTGAATTCGTGCTTGATATAATTTAGTAACTACGCCCTGATAACTTTACCCTGAAAAGTTATGGGAACACTTTTCACTACCCAGGTTACACTTCTATAATTGGTAGCAGATAACTTAGTAAAGGGATACCCATGACGAAGAAAGTACCTTTTACTGAACTGGAATACCGTATGACCCGTTTCAGAAAACGGATGGACGCATCAAATCCCGACTGGGAAATCGCTGTCATCTTCAGCAAAATTAACCTTTACTATTTTACCGGTACGATGCAGGACGGAATGCTAATTGTCCCGAGGGACGAAGAGGCAACATTCTGGGTCCGGCGCAGTTATGAAAGGGCTCTGGACGAATCTTTATTTTCCAATATAGAACCCATGAATAGTTTTCGGGACGCTGCAGGAAGTGTAAGTAAGGTCTGTAAAGCAGGCAATGAAAGTAAGCTTCCGGACGCGGTATATCTGGAAACTGAAGTAGTCCCTATAGCTTTATACCAGAGGTTTCAAAAATACTTCCCCTTTAAAAATGTTAAATCCGTTGATACTCAGATTGCCTCTGTGAAAGCTGTAAAAAGCGAATATGAGCTGTCCCTGTTGCGAGAAGCCGGCAGGATCCATCAGCATGTGCTCGAAGACCTTGTGCCTGAGATGCTGCGGGAAGGGATGAGTGAAGCGGACCTCGCAACCAAATTGTTCTCAGTGCTGGTAGAGGAAGGGCACCATGGAGTATCCCGCTTTGGCATGTTTGATACGGAGATGATTCTGGGAAATGTCTGTTTTGGGGAAAGCTCCATTTATCCTACTTATTTTAACGGGCCCGGCGGAAAGCTCGGATTGTGCCCTGCAGTCCCCCTGCTCGGGAGTCGGGACCGGAAATTGAGGAAAGGCGACCTGGTCTTTGTTGATGTCGGGTGCGGGGTTGAAGGTTACCATACGGATAAAACCACGACATACATGTTCGGCTCTTCCCTTCCGCAGTATGCCATAGATATCCACAATAAATGCGTGGCTATCCAGAACGAAGCTGCAGCAATGTTAAAACCCGGGGCTATCCCCTCGGAAATCTACAATACCATAATGAATGGGCTTGATGAGGAATTCCTGCAAAATTTCATGGGCTTTGGGGGCCGTAAAGTGAAATTCCTCGGGCATGGGGTTGGCTTATTGATCGATGAAACCCCTGTGATTGCAGCCGGGTTTGATGAGCCCCTGCGGGAAGGAATGGTATTTGCCCTGGAACCCAAAAGAGGAATTGAAAACATCGGAATGGTGGGAATTGAAAATACCTTCATAGTAACTTCTGATGGTGGAGAATGCATTACAGGGAACAATCCGGGCTTGATTCCTGTATATTGATTTAGAAATCAGAATCTAAAATAAGAAAAAGAAAAGATGGAGCCGAGCTCCATCCAAAAGCTGTTTTTTGAAGTAATTATTCCTGTTTTCTTGCCATCTTCTTTGTGGCAAGCTTCTCGATGATTCCCAGATTTACTTCGCCGCCTACGCTCAGCTTCCCATTGGCAACCGCGCTGTCAAGGAGGTGCTGTCCTACAAGGGTGCGGACGACAAGAGTGGTGTAACCGTCAGGGCTTCCGACCGAACCTGCTGAGATGTCTGCTTTGAGGGCGGTAAAGTCCGTACAGACGTTGCAGCCTGGGCGGATGGTGTCCTCAAGTTCGGCAAGGGGGATCACGTACTGGGTCCCGTCGTTGAGGGTGATTTCGAGTTTACCCTTAACATCAATGCGGCAGACCTTCATGGGTTCGAGGGCGTACTCGCTTTTCAGCTTGCCTGCAATCAGCTTTTCGTAGTCGAAGCTTTCGGTACAGAAGAGCCCGAGCACGAAGCGGATGGACTTCTTGTAGGGGCTGACCAGCTGGTGGTCGGTCTCAAGCATCTTGCGGACAGCCTGGACCACACAGGGAACTCCGACAACTGCAATGTTCCTGTGCTTCTGGGTAACAACGGCTTCCTTAAGTGCTGAGACCAGGGGTACCCACCAGTTGTAGCGGCTTCCTGCCTGCCCGATGAGGGCTTCACTTCTGGTAATTACCATGGAGTGTGGCTTGAGGGTCCAGGGGTCTTCGGTGACCGTAACCACAGCATCTACAAGGCCTGTTTCCAGGGCGTTTGCAAGGATTGCGGTAACGGCTCCTCCGCTCTGCTTTCTCGGGATGTCGAATTCTGCCTTTCCGGTAGTGATATTCAGGTAGTCTCCAAGCAGGCTTGAAGACTGTTCATCGAGCCTTGGGCAGACCTCATAGCAGGCCCCGCAGGGCACGTCATCAACAGCGGCTTTACAGTAGCCGTTGCTTTTCGGAGTTGTGGAATCGCCGCCGGTTTCAAAGTACAGGGCGTCAGCAGGACAGACTGCAATGCAGGCCCCGCAGCCTGAGCAGAGGCCGGTGTCCCAGACTTTTGATTTCAGGTCAAGGTAAGTCTTACTGATTTGTTTCTTTTCTGCCATTTCTGATCACTCCCAGACGTATTTGCTTGCAAAAGGCCGGCTGCTTGCAGGTCCGATCCTTGTGTAATTGGTGTCCAGGAACTCTGCGGGGTCATATCCGAATTGCTCGCAGAAGCTCTTTATGATCGGGGCTATGCGTTCCAGGTCGGCTTCCGTAAACTCGAACTTCTTGGCTCCGACTCCCAGCAGGTAGTCATCCACTTCTCCGCGAATGATTATTTCTCCGCCGTGAATCCCGCTGCCTATGCCCCTGTCGGTCATGGATTTCTCCTTGCCGATTCCGAGCACAAGCACAAGGCCTCCTGCCATGTATTCTCCGAGGAAGGAGTGGGCTGTGCCGCCTACGACAAGTACGGGCCTGGCTTCCACTTCATATTGCTTCATGTGGATGCCGCCGCGGTAGCCTATGTTGTTCTTTATAAAGACCTTGCCTCCCCTCATGCTGTGGGCGACGGCGTCTCCTGCGCTTCCGTGGATCACAAGCATACCGCTGTCCATGGTGTTTCCAGGAGCGTGTTCGGCGTTCCCGTGGATTATGCAGGTGGGTCCGCTCATGAACATCCCCAGGTCTCCTCCGGGGACCCCGTTGATTATGATGCGGGTATTGCCTCTAACTCCGTCCCCTATAAAGCGCTGGCCGAGCACGTTATCGAGGATGATCTCCTCTGCTCCGTCAGCAACTGCTGCCCTTATTTTCTGGTTTAAGGGGGTGTAGTGCATGTCCTTAGCATCAATTCTTACCGTCTTCATATTCAGGCCCCCGCTGGCTGTACGTCCAGGATTTTAAGCATCCCTTCGTCCAGCATATATCCGCGCAGGCGGTCCCTGTTTCCACGCAGGCTTTCAATACTGTTGATGCCTGCTGCACCCATAAGTTCGCTGAGTTCCAGGGTCCAGCCGTGTATCAGGTTTGAAACCTGTGCTGCTCCCGCTTCGGGGTCAAGCCTGCTCACAAGGTCCGGGCGCTGGGTAGCAATGCCCCAGGGACAGAGGTTTCTGTAACAGTTGCCACAGACTCTGCATCCCAGAGCGACCAGGGCTGCAGTTCCTATGTAGACGGAATCCGCTCCTAGCGCAATGGACTTGGCAAGGTCGGCGCTGTTCCTTATTCCGCCGCTCGCAATGATGGAGATCTCGTTCCTTACTCCCTGTTCCCTGAGTTTCTGGTCAACGCTGGCGATTGCAACTTCGATGGGGATTCCCACATGGTCCCTGAAGACCTTCGGGGCTGCCCCGGTCCCTCCGCGGAACCCGTCAATGACCACTGCGTCTGCAGAGGACCTGGCAATGCCTGCGGCGATGGAGGCCACGTTGTGCACTGCTGCAATCTTAACAAAGACCGGTTTCTTCCATTCGGTTGCTTCTTTCAGGCTCCTGATAAGCTGGACAAGGTCTTCAATGCTGTAAATGTCATGATGAGGCGCAGGGCTGATTGCATCGCTTCCTAGGGGGATCATACGGGTCTTGGAGACTTCTTCGTTTACCTTTTCTCCGGGGAGGTGCCCTCCTATTCCCGGCTTTGCTCCCTGTCCGATCTTGATCTCAATGGCAGCGCCCCTTTCGAGGTAGTCGATGTTCACACCGAAACGGCCTGAAGCGACCTGGACGATCATGTGGTCCTGGTAGGGGTAGAGCTTCTTATGCAGTCCACCTTCTCCTGTCCCCATGAAGGTTCCGGTTTCGGCTACGGCTTTTGCCATGCTGAGCTGAGAGTTAAGGCTGATGGCTCCGAAACTCATGTGTCCGATCATGATGGGGGTGTCGAGTTTCAGGTTGGGGGCCAGCTTTGTTTCAAGCTCAACGTCTCCACTCTCGGTTTTTCTGAAATTGAGTTTGGACGGCTTCTTCCCTATATAGGTCCTGAGTTCCATGGGTTCTCTCAGGGGATCGATGCTCGGGTTTGTGACCTGGCAGGCATCAAGGAGAAGGCGGTCATAGATAATTGGCAGATCTCTGGCGTTTCCCATCCCTGAAAGGATGATCTTTCCACTGCGGGCCTGGTTGATGATATCTTCCCTGGCTTCCCGGGTCCAGATGGGGTGGGAACGGTAGTCGATGGGTTTTTCCGTAATATTAATTGCGTCCCTCGGGCACATTGCAACACAGCGGAGGCAGGCGGTACATTTCCTGGACTCTATCAGGATCCTGTCGCCTTCTCTCCTGTATACGCCGTAGGAACAGTTTTCAATGCAGCGCCCGCAGTCCATACACTGGTCGCGGTCGATGCTGACTTTAAATTTTGGGGGTACGCTTCCGAGCGTCATTCGATAAACCTCCCTATGATGGGTTCTCCTGCCCTGGGAGTGTAGATATTCTTTACTTCGGGGTCAAGGGTCCTTATTGCGGCTTCTTCGCTGGATATGTAAAGCCTGCTTCCGTTTTCGCCAACGACCAGGGGGCGCAGTTTAATCCTGTCAGTGAAGCCTACAATACCGTTCTCTGTCCCAACTACAATAGCAAAAGGCCCGTTCATAAGGGCAGACCCGTAGGTAAGGCGGATTGCTTTGTTCAGTTCGGCTTCCTTTGCAGGCATACGGTCGATATCGTCCCAGAAGGGGGGGGCAAGGGCCTTGACAATCATTTCATGGGAGAGCTCATGCTGTCTTCCGAGCAGGTCAAAAAGGTAAGCTACAACCTCTGTGTCGGTAAGTGCAGTGCATTTATAGCCGTAACCCTCCACATAGCGCTGGTTTGTGCCGTAAGAGGTTATCTCCCCGTTATGTACCACTGACCAGTTAAGAAGATTGAAGGGATGGGCTCCTCCCCACCAGCCCGGTGAATTTGTCGGGTAGCGGTTGTGGGCAAGCCAGATGTAGCCTTTGTAGTCCTCTATCCTGTAGAAGTTTGCTACATCTTCGGGCCAGCCGGAAGCCTTGAAGACTCCCATGTTTTTCCCCGAGGAAAAGATTGTGGCTCCTTTTATGTTGGCATTTACTTCCATGAATATATGCGTTACAACATCGTTTTCAGAAGCTACTCTCCCCTCCATCAGGTTTTCTGAGGGTTTAAAGAAGTATCTCCAGGGAATATGGACCTTTTTTAAGCCTGGCTGGGGGGTGGTCGGGATCTCTTCCTGGTGAACGATTTCTCCCCACTGCTGGAGGATTTCATCAACCTTCTTTTTTGGTTCTGCCATGTTGTCAAAGAAAACATGAAGAGCATAACAGTCTGCATATTCGGGGTAAATCCCGTATGCAGCATAGCCTGCCCCGTCTCCACTGCCTCTTTCGTTCATGAGACTGAGGGCGGCTTTTATGCTCGATCCGTCCATTCTGGACTTTTTTCGATCTATAAAGCCTATTATTCCACACATTTTGATCACTCTAGGGATGAATAAAAATGAACATAATGCAAATGTATTTTGTTAATGTCTTCCTGGATGATTTCTGCGGCTCATTTTTGAGAAATAGTTCTAAAAATTTGCCAGCTGGAGAAACTGGGTTTCAGGGGATATTTTATAAGTTTTCGTAAGTTAAAGGAATATTCTTCGTATATTAATTTAATCTTTATTATATAATTAATTTGAATTCATGACAGCTTTCCTGCCTCTGCTTTTGGTTATTTTAAAGAAATTGAAAGGGTCGCCGCTAAGGGAAGTAAGTAATTTAGTACCTATTTGACAATATATATATGTTTCTTTTTTCAGGATCAGACCTGCTTACAGTAACACTGCAAAGCATGACGTTTTAACGCTTTATTTTTCTTTCTTCCTGCGTGATATTGTTTGTATTGTTGGGCCTCTAAGCAGTTTACAATGATGTCCTGCTCAGAGCTGCCAGCCTTTTTTGCGTAAGATGAATTTTATATACCGCCGCCTGCCAAAAAAGTAATAAGCCATACTTGAAAAGGTTGAACTGAAATTGCAGTATTTATTAAGGAAAGCATTTTTATACTGAAATCCTTTTTAGGTTCTGTTTTTCTGAAGAAAATTTAAACTCAATTTCTCTCAATGAAATGAATTCCCATTTTTCGACGAAGCTTCTTTCCCTTTTTCAATCAAGTGGGTGTTTTTTTAGAATCCCGGAGCACACCTGCCGGATAAAGTGTGCCTCCTGAATCCTTATTGAAATGTTTCTCTTTGTTTTCATAAAACCTCAGCAGGAAATCCGTTAAATCTTTCGATTTAGCGGATAGTTGACTAAACGATTTTCCGGCGTGCTGTAAACACTTCAGGATGATTGACTAAACGATTTTCCGGCGTACTATAAACACTTCAGGACGATTATCCTTACAGCATGTGGAGGTATTTGTTAAGTTCCCAGGGGTGGACCATGGCTTTGTATTCGTCCCATTCTGCGATTTTTGCGCAGAGGTAGTTTTCAAAGACATGAGGTCCGAGCACTTCCTTTACGAACTCGCTCTTTTTCATTTCATCCGTTGCTTCTTTGAGGTTAGCAGGGAGGGATATTATACCTTTTTCCTGGCGCTCTTTTTCCGTGAGATGGAAAATATTCACGTTGGTTGGCTCTCCGGGATCGGTCTTGTTCTTAATCCCATCAAGGCCGGCTCTCAGCATGAGGGCGAAGGCCAGGTACGGGTTGCAGGCCGGGTCCGGGCACCTGAGTTCTACCCTGGTCCCGTTGCCGCGGGTTGACGGAATCCTTATCAGGGAGCTCCTGTTGCTGGCGGACCAGGTGATGTAAACCGGGGCTTCATATCCGGGGACTATTCTCTTGTATGAGTTTACCACGGGGTTTGTTACTGCTGCAAATTCCCTTATGTGCTTCAACAGCCCGCCTATATAGTACATTGCATCTTCGGAAAGCTGGGTAGGGGTGCCCGGGTCATAGAAAGCGTTTTTTCCATTTTTGAAGAGGGACTGGTTGCTGTGCATGCCTGAACCGTTTACTCCGAAGAGGGGCTTTGGCATAAATGTCGCATAGTATCCTTTGTGATAGGCAATGGACTTAACCACGTACTTGAAAGTTACTACATTGTCTGCCGTGCTAAGTACGTCGCCGAACCTGAAGTCTATTTCGTGCTGTGAGGGTGCTACTTCGTGGTGGGATGCTTCTATCTGGAATCCCATGTGTTCCAGGGCATAGTCAATGTCTCTGCGTACGTCCTGTGCACGGTCAAGGGGTGCGAAGTCGAAGTATCCGCCCTGGTCGGTAAGTTCGGTTGTAGGGTTTCCGTTTGCATCAAGCTTGAAAAGGAAAAATTCAAGTTCCGGTCCGACGTTCATTGAGAAGCCCATTTTCTCGGCTTCTTTGATTGCGCTCTTCAGGACGTATCTGGGGTCTCCCTGGAAGGGTTTCCCATCAGGGAGGTATACGTCTCCGAGAATTCTTGCGACTGCGCCTGTTGCGGGTCTCCAGGGGAGGATCCTGAATGTTGACGGGTCAAGCACGAGTTTCATATCAGATTCTTCGATTCTTGTAAAGCCCTGGATCGAAGATCCATCAAACATTACGCCGTTTTCAAAAGCTTCTTCCAGTTGTTCTACAGGAATTGCCCAGCTTTTGATGATGCCGAGTGTATCCGTAAACTGAGTCCGGATAAACTTTACGTCTCGTTCCTTTACAGTCTCTAATACGTCTTCTTTAGTCGTACACTTTTTCATCTGCACCATTTTATTCCATCCTCACCAGGCATTAGGTAATCATTTACCGACCTAATATTATATATATATTTCTATGTTTTGTGGCATAGACTGCGCTTAAAGCTCCATATATATCTAAAAAGTTTCTAAAATTATTTGTGAAATCCATCCCCCCTTCACTACGTATATTTCTAATATCCTGTATATAAATTTCATTCCAGAAGGACTGAATTTCTAAATAGGGTTTAAATTTTAACTTTCCGCTCTGGAATATTTTCCAACATACTTCAAAAGATATGAAAAAACAAATTAAATATTCTTCGGACCTTACAATTAATTAGTGTTGAAGTACAGTATCTCTTTGGGGTCTTATATGTTTAAAGTGAATGTATTCAGGCTTCTGGTCTCCATAATTATCTGCCAGTTCGCGGGGGCAATTGGTGCTATATTTACATCTTCTTCTCTTGAAAGCTGGTATCTTTTGCTTGAAAAGCCGGCTTTTAATCCTCCCTCCTGGGTCTTTTTCCCTGTCTGGACAACGCTTTATACACTTATGGGAATCTCCCTTTATCTTGTGTGGGAAAAGGGGCTGCAGCAAAAAGAAGCCAAAGTGGGTATTTTCCTTTTCGGATTACAGCTGGGCCTTAACATACTCTGGTCTCTCCTGTTCTTCGGACTGCAGTCTCCTTATACTGCCTTTCTTGAGATTCTCCTGCTCTGGCTTGCAATCCTGCTGACGGCTATACAATTCTTGAAGATTTCAAAAGCAGCTTCCTATCTCCTTATCCCTTATCTTCTCTGGGTCAGTTTTGCGGCGCTGCTTAATTACCAGATCTGGGTCCTTAACCCATGAGTGTATGTTCCCATGAGTATCTATTTCAGATAAGGATTGAGTCCGTTAGTATTACAATATGGGCTCAGCCCGAGTCCTGTTCTTTACTGAATTGCTGAAAACCGCATTCACAAAAAAACTCTGAAAAAAAGGTCTATACCCGGGAGACCCAGGGTAAGCTGTGAAGTTCGTGGAAGCTTAAATATTAGAGGGCACCGCAACCGCAACTTCTTCCTAGAAGGGTTGATACACGATGCTTCAGGTGGTGAATGTCATCTTCGGACATCTTTTCAAGTTCTTCTTTATGTTCTTTTTCTATGTGGTCAAACATAGTTTTTTCGACTTCTTCCAGCTCATTACCAGTAGCCATAAAGTTGCACTTGAATCCCAGATCGCCGCACTTAACAATTTTCATGGTAGCTCCTCTTGCAGTAAAAACTGATCAAAATAATCTTCTTCTATTCAAAGTGAACTACCCCTCCCTGCTTTCTGATGAAAGCGAGGAAGGGGCTTCTTGCTTCATCCCTCGAACTACTGTTCGCAAGTCCACAAGCCCATCCCCTGCGTTCCGCAGGTGTCAGATAACTATAAGATTTTGATCTTGAAGAGAGAATTTTTTGATATTGATTGCAGCATTTATGTCTCTGTCATGCTTTGTTTTGCAATCAGGACACGTCCACTCTCTAACATCAAGAGTTAGATTTGAATTATAATATCCACAAACATTGCATAATTTAGAAGATGGCTCAAATCTTCCTATTCGTAAGATGGTTTTTCCGAACCATTGAGCTTTATACTCTAATTTGGTTACAAAACTACTCCACGAAGCATCGGAAATAGATTGAGCCAGACAATGATTTTTTACCATACCTTTAACATTCAGAGTTTCCAGTGCTACAGCTTGGTTCTCGCTAATCAGTCTAAAAGAGAGTTGATGTTGAAAATTATTTCTCTGATTGCTAATAGTTTCATGGATTTTTGAAAGATGCTGTATAGCCTTATTCCTATTCTTAGAACCTTTAACTTTTCGAGAGACTCTTTTTTGGAGAACTTTCATTCTTTTTAGAGAATTTTTAAGATATTTGGGATTTTCAACCTTTTCTCCATTTGATAGAACCGCAAAATCTTTGATGCCTACATCAATACCTATTGTAGTTGATTCTGAAAAGTTCTGCTTATTAGGAATATCGTTTTCATTATCTACAAGGATACTGATATAATATTTTCCTGTACTTGATCTTGAAATTGTTGCGGTTTTAAGTTTGCCTTCAAACCTTCTATGAAGTATGGTTTTGACTTCACCTATTTTTGGAAGCTTAATTATCTGCTTCTCGAAATCTACAGAGTAATGTTGAGGCATCTGATAAGACTGGACTGGATTTTTCTTAGATTTGAAATTGGGAAATCCAGATTTCTCTCTAAAGAATTTCGTAAATGCTGATTCTACATTTACTAGAGAGGCAAGTAGAGCCTGTGAATTAGCTTCTTTCAACCATTCGTTAGAAGGTTTTACTTCATGGACTAAAATGTGCTGTAAATCAAACCTTGAGATTGATTTCTTGGTTTGTTCATAAGTTTTTATTTTCTGTTCTAAAGCCCAGTTATAGACAAATCTACACGCGCCAAAATGAATTTTGATCATTTCCGTTTGTTTTTGGTTAGGGTAGATTCGGTATTTGTAGGCTTTTAACATACTATATATTATACAGTTTAAAGAGACATATAGGTTTTGTTAAGCTTATTATGGTGAGGTTGACGGCTTTCATCCCCCACCTGTCGCTTCGCTCCGAGGAAGGGGACTTCCCGCCTTAGAGTTAAAATCATTATTTTCTTCGGATAAATCTATCTGAGAACCGTTAACTGGTAGCTGTTATTTTGAAGCTTCTGAGATGGATACAAAACTGCAGAAAATCAAATCCTGAAGCCCGAGAAAAAGGAGAAGAACAAAAATAAAACTAAAGGGAGTTTATAAAAAAATAATCTCAAAGTGAAACCTCAATGTGATCTACAGGTCTTATGAAAACCGCCATATAATACCAGTTTTGGCGCCTTTTCTTTAGACCTATTTATAATTCCTATTCAACTATATTTTAAGAGATTTATGTTTAGGGAACCAGCTCAACTATAGAAATTATGAGGTATTTTTCTAAGCTTTTATATAATTTAATGTGAAAGTAATATACAATTGAATCAAATGTACAATTGAATCAAATTTCTTAAAGAAGAAATAATCTTTTAGAGTCCCTAACGATTTTTATTGTGATCCCCCATGAAAAGTAAAGACCACCATTACATCCCGAACCCAAGGGAATTCACGCATGAAATCGCAGAGGAAACGAAAGTACTTCGCCAGGGAATCACTGACGGAATCACGCGTATTTATTACCCTATAGATTTCAGGCACAACCATTCCCTTAAAAACCTGAGCAATCAGCTTCGTGATTTACTTGATAAAAAGCTCTGGCTAAAGATCCTCATAAGCATGATGCTCGGAGTATTTATGGGGCTTTTTCTTGGGCCTTTTGGAGGGTACGTTGATCCCGTTTCTGCAGAAATTGTGGGGGAATGGATTGCTCTTCCGGGTTATATTTTCCTCGGGCTTCTGAAGATGATTGTAGTCCCACTTGTTTTTGCCTCCATTATCCTTGGGGTGGCTTCAAGCCAGAGTATGAGTGCCCTCAAAAAGACAGGGCTTTCAACAGCTGTTTATTTTGTGATAACGACTGCAATTGCAACTGCTATTGGTATTGGAATGGCGCTTTATATCCATCCCGGGCAGTTTATAAGTGGAGACCTTATTGAGAGTGCAATGGGGAGCGAAGTTCAGGTAGAATCCATTGGTTTGAGTTTCGATCCTTCGGTTCTGACTCTTCCCTCATCGCTTATCGGAAGTCTCCTCCCTTCGAATCCTCTTGGGGCTATGGTTAATGGAGAAATGCTGCAGGTCGTAATTATCGCAATCATAATAGGTGTGGCCCTTGTTTCCCTGAATAAAAGTCAGTCAACGCCGATGGTCGATTTCCTGAACTCTGTGCAGGCTGTCTGTATGACAGTGGTCAAATGGAGCATGACTCTTGCCCCGATTGCAGTTTTTGGGCTTCTTACCAAGTTTACTATCAAACTGGGCATCGAAGCCCTTCTCGGAATGATGGTATATGTGGGCACAGTGCTTGCAAGCCTGCTGCTCCTTATGTGCCTGAACATCCTTATTGTCACCGTTGTTGCAAGGTATAACCCCTTTGAGTTCCTTAAAGCCATCCGGGACGTTATGCTCCTTGCTTTTTCTACTTCCAGCTCGGCTGCAGTTATGCCCTTATCTATCAAAACCGCGGAAGAAAAGTTGGGGGTCAGGTCTTCAATTTCACAGTTCGTAGTCCCGCTCGGAGCCACAGTAAATATGAATGGGACTGCGCTTTATCAGGGCGTAGCCACAGTCTTTCTGGCTGAAGTCTTCGGGATAGACCTCGGGCCTTTACAGCTCCTTGTCGTAATGGTCATGGCTGTTGCAGCTTCCATAGGGACGCCTTCGATTCCGGGGGTGGGAATTATTGTCCTTGCCATGATTCTCAACAGCGTCGGGATTCCTACAAGCGGGATAGCTCTTATAATGGGAGTGGACAGAATTCTTGACATGACCAGGACTGCAGTGAATGTAGCGGGAGACCTTGTGGCCTGCAAGGTTATGGACCGCTGGGTTGGAGGAGAAGTTAAAGAAAAGGCCGATGAAACAGCCGAAATAAAAGTTGAGAAAGCCCCTGAAGAAAAAAAGGAGGACAAAGTTAAGTCAAATAAGGATATTACAGCATCTGAAAGCTCAAATATCTAATTCCTGAAGTAAAACTCTTTTTCCTGACCCATGGGGGTTTCTACCAGTCAATGGGTTCGGAAAACACGCCCCTGGACAGCAGGAGATGCGGCAACGAACATAACTTCAGGGGTTTTGAACTTATAAGGTTTTTAACATTGAGTTGAGGTTTTTCAGGCTGTAGCAGCTTCGGGGGGACTTATACTCCTCTTTTTTCCCTATACATTTCAATTGCTTTCCTGACCCTTTCTTCTTCAAGCTTTCCTGTAGTAGAGATTGTCTCAAAAAACCTTTTCGGGATACTAAAGTTTTCGAACCTGAAACCGAATTTCTTTTTTAATTCGTACTTTTTCCTGAAGATATCCTTTCCAAGTTCTTTGAGTTCCTCTTCGGTTTTTTCGATCCCTATACATTTAAGGGCCTGAACCATATTTTCGTATGTGTAGACATTTCTGGCAAAGAGGCAGGCAACCATGCAGTTCAGGACACTTCGGCGGTCTTCTTCATCGATTATGTAGTCAACAATTTTCTCGTCCGAAATCGGCTGGTTAAATGCTTTCTGGTCTGCGGAATAACCTGCATTATCCAGGTGGGAGTGCCGGAAGCCTACAGTAAGTCCCAGGATGTTTCCAAGCCCTGTATGGTATCCGGGAATTTCCAGCCCACCAAGCTGGATTGCGAATTCCTCGCCTCCGTACTTTTTTGAGGCATAATCCACACCTTTTCCGAGTGCTGCATAGAATTCGTTAGGAGCCTTGACTACAAGCTCTATTGCCCGAAGGTACGCTGCTTTATCTCCCCAGGAAAGTTTGAGCCCCAGGGTCTCTTCAGTGGAAATCTTTCCGCGCTGCTGCATCTCCGTAGCCCAGGCGAGTACAACTCCCATGCTGATTATATCGACCCCTGTTTTTTCGCAGGCATCAATCAACTCAAGTACGGCTTCCGGGTCTGTAACTCCAAGATTTGAGCCAAGTGCATAGATTAATTCGAAGTCATAGGAAATGTTAAGGGTTTCATATTCATGGGCTTTTGAGAAAGAGCGCTTTAGCATGGCTACATGGACGCAGCCTATGGGACAGCCGGCGCACGACACCCGCCGGATCAGGTATTTCTCCGCAAAATTCTCCCCTGAGATATTTTCTACACTCTCAATGGAGGTTGCCTGCAGGTTCCGTGTTGGAAGGCCTTTAAGTTCGTTTAAGACCAGGATGTTTTCGCTCGTGCCGAGGTTGTGGTATTTTTCCATCAGCCCTGTTTTTACAATCGTTTCGTAAAGTTTTCCGTACATTTTCCTGTAGGCATTATGGTCAGGGCTTTTAATTTCCCTGTTTCCTGCAACCAGGATCGCCTTAAGTTTCTTTGCTCCGAAAACTGTCCCGAGCCCGAGGCGCCCGAAATGCCTGTAAGTATCAACGTTTACACTTGCATATGTGATTCCTTTTTCTCCTGCAGGACCGATCCTGACAATGCTGCGCCTTCCTGCTCCGGGCTCTACCCTGCGGAGGACCTGCCCCACATCAATTGCAGAAGAGAGGTTCCATATGGAAGATGCGTCCCTGAAAGTAACCTTATCATCGTGTACAGTGACATACACAGGATACCTGGAAGAGCCTTTGATAACGATTGTTTCGTACCCGGAATAACGCATGGACATGGCCAGGTGCCCTCCGGCGTAGGACTCTCCGAGTTCTCCGTTAAGGGGGGAGCGGAACAATGCGACAGTTTTGGTACAGGTAGGATACACGCCTGAGAGAGGACCTGTGCTGAAAATTATCGGCATTTCAGGGTCAAGAGGACCTGTGCCTTCTTTATATTCTTCGAGCATGAGGTTCGTGGCAATTCCTATGCCTCCCAGGTACTTTTCATAGAGGTCCGGCCTCTCTTCAATATGATAACTCTGACTGGTCAGGTCAATGTAAAGTACGTTTTTAAGACCCGGAATAGCGTACTGCTCTGTTGTCATTCTTCCCCCTCAGTCTCTTTTTTCCCCTCAGCCTCTTTTTTCCCCTCAGTTTCTTTTTTCCCCTCAGTTTCTTTTTTTCCGTAAAGCTCTTTATGGGATGCGGTAGGGCTTTCAGGACCCGTATCCTCAACCGGGCTCGTATCCGTGACTTTTAATTCCCCGCTGTCTTCGACCTCAATCATTTCAAGTACATCATGCGGGCAGAACTTTGTGCAGACCCCGCAGTGCTTGCAGATTACTGCTTTATTTTCCGCATCCAGATGAATTGCGCCTACTATGCAGGCTTCGATACAGTTTCCGCAGCCGTTGCAGATTTCTTTGTTGAAGTTGACGCCTCCCCCTTTCCTTTTGGTCAGCGCGCCAACAGGGCAGGCCCTCATACACGGAGGGTCAACACAGGCATGACAGACAATTGCAGCATAAGGAGTTTCGATTCCGCCGCGAGTCTGGATATTAATTCTGCTGTTTTTCAAAGATATGGTATCGTACCAGGTCCTTGCGCAGGCCATCATGCAGGAATAGCAGCCTATGCAACGGGCCGGGTTTGCAACTTTTAACCTTTTTGCCATTGCGTCCCCACTCTGAATTCCCTTTTCTGGATTCCCTTTTACGAAAAATAGGCTCCTTCAGTTTATATAATCTAGCTCTTATCAGGGCAGGAAGCCTTTGATCCCGGAATAGTAAAATTACGTTTATCTTTTCTCCGGCGGTACAAAGAATGTGTAAAAAAGTTTGTCCCTGAGCATAAATAGAAAGCTATTTATCCTCATTTTACATAAATATTAATGTAAATTCTGGTTTTTTATAATTATAAATTAACTATCGGAGATATTTTACACATATTTATCTGGAGGTTCCCTATGCAGCAGAACATTCTGATAGTTGGCACATATGGTTTACTGTTTCTGTTAATTTTGATAATCGCCATGTTTTTGTTATAACACTAACTCCTCATGGTGTTTTCACGACGATTTCCGGCCTGCCCTGAAACCGACAACGAGAAACGAGATGGCCTGATATTTTTTGGGGCCTCAGCCTGAAAGTACGTATTTGATTTTCCTGTATAATTATCCCTGCGGATCGAGTTCCTGGAAAGCTTCTGCTGAAGAAGTGGTCGAAAAGAAGGAGCTTTTAGGGTCGATTCAATGTATTTTTCAAAAGGATTTTAGGATATTTTTGTTTTCCCGAGATCTTTTACACACCTTATTTTTCGGAAATCTGCCTCATATATTATATACTGATATTCCCCCGATATCCCCTATGCAAAATTATTTTTTTCTCAGGAATTAATTACATCTTGAAGCTCTTGGTAGTTCTCTAGTATTTGGTTGATGTTATTCCCAAAATACTCTTAATGCCATTTCTCAGACTTTTGTTCCGCACTTCAGTGAGGCTAGAGCACGGATTCGGTACATGAATACGTAAGCAGTCTTTACACTGAAAACGTTAGCATGCGGTGCATGAAAACGTAAGCATTCGTTACACTGAAAACTTAATTATGAAAACATCAACCACGTAATGATGGACTACCAAAAAACAAGAACGTTTATTAATAATCGCTCTCGTGCGGACTATTAATTATAAATACTATTTTTTTCTCTATACTACTCTACAGATAGAAAGAGGAAATTAAAGATAACTTTGTTAGATCATAAATTACATATAAAGTAATTCCAAATGTATTTCATGTTTAAAGTACTTCATTAAGTTTCAGAAAATAACTTTTGTTAAGATATGTTCAACACATATGATGTCCTGTTGTGAGTTTAAGATTATAAGATGCGTGAAGCTCTTAACTGAAAACTTGATTCGCTGGAAAAAATAGAGGTAGTTTAGGGAATGACAAAATATGATGTAATTGTTGTCGGGGCTGGCGTAAGCGGGCTTCTGGCTGCGCTGACGCTTTCCAAGCATGGAAAGAAGGTCCTTGTTCTTGAGAAAGAACGGTATCTTGGGGGAAACTGTAACAGCTACATGGTAGACGGGTATCAGGTGGATACAGGAGCACATGCAATAACCCATCTGATTGAAGGCCCCCTTCCGAGGCTGATTGATAATTATTTTGATTTCCTGCCTGTATTTGAGGACTACGGGCACTACTACGTCAGGACTGAAAATTCTTTTACCAAAGTACCTTCGAATCTGAAGGACTTCGTTACTTTTGATGTGCTTCCGAGAAAGGACAGGCTTGTCCTTTCACAGGCCCTTACGAAAGCCCTTACCCTTTCATCTTTCGGAGTGGACCTCTCGGACCAGTCAGTTTATGAATTCCTTCCAAAAAATCTTTGCAAAGACACCTACGACTTTGTGGATACGATCTCAGGTTTTCTTTCTGGCAAGTCAATGAAAGAGACCTCTGCCCAGCGGATTCTTTCCGGCAGCAGTTTTGTCCGGGACAGCATTACACAGGAGCAGTTTGATGCCATGGTCGGAAAGATCGAGCCGAAAAAACGCCAGTCCACGGAGTCTATTCTCTCTTCGATCCTTCCATACCATCTCCATGCTTCCCTGCAAGCCCGCATGGACAGAGTTGCCCGCCCCTTCACATCCCTTGAAAGACTTGCTACAAACAAGGTAAATTATTCCCAGGGATATCCGAGAAAAGGTTTGAAAGCCCTGCTGAATGCCATCCTGTACTCTCTTCCGGAAACAGTCGACATAAAAAAGGAGTGTGAAGTAAAAAGCATCCTGGTGCAGAATGGAAAGATCTCGGGCGTGGAGGCTGATGAAATCTATTCAGCCGATCTTGTTATCTATACAGGCTTTGCAACCGAGCTCCCAGGGCTTGTAAAGGACCTGCCACCGGCTTATAACGAAGAACTTAAAGGAATCGTGCACACTAAAAGCTTGACTGTCTGGCTTGGCTTGAAGGAAGAGCTTCCTGAGTTCAACTATACAGGTTCTGAGATCTGGTTTAAAGACTTTGCCTATTGGGCAATGCCCATCAGCAACTATGACCCTTCACTTGCCCCAAAAGACAGGCAACTGGTAGGTTTTTCCTTCGTAATAGACAAGGAGCAGACTGAAGAGCATGAGCTCAAAAAAGCCTATGACACTATTTTCCGTGCCCTTCCGAATATCGAAAAATACATCGATATGCAGCACGAACAGATTATGATCCCCGAAAAAGCCGCAGTCACAATTGACGGAAAATTTGCGGAGATCCGGACTCCTATCAAAAATCTCTACATCGCAGGCACGGATACGGACAAACGCAGCATGGGAATTACCAGGGCATCGTACTCGATAATCGAGCTTTTAAAAATCCTCAATGAGGATGGAAATCTCCATTAAACATTAAATGTGAACTACCCCCGCCTGCCTTCTGATGAAGGCGAGGAAGGGGACTTCACGCTGTGCCTCCGCGCTCCCGGAGTGAAATTAAAAACGGAAATTCTCTGTTTGTTTTTTAATCTCTATTTTATTCTCTATTTTATTCTCTTTTTTATTCTCTATTTTATTCTCTTTTTTATTCTCTTTTTTACTTTCTCTTTTATCCTCTCTGTTTCCTTTATTCATCTTTTCTGATTTCAGCAAAACTTATACGGGCAGCCAGCCTAATGATGTGAAAAAGAATTGGAAAGAACTTCCGGAGCAGTAATGCATCAAGAATAAATTGAATCTCATAATTCCGGTCTCTGGTGATTGGTAATATGCCTTCTGAAAAAGTGCCTGAAAAGGGCTCGATTTCTGGTTTTGAGCCCCCCTGGTTTTATGCAGCTGAAGAAAGCAGCCTGAAAGAAGGAAAGCTTCTTCACGTTGAACCAGGAGGAAGAAATGTGCTTCTCCTTAAGGCAGAAGGGCAGATCCATGCGTTCTCAAACCTCTGCCCTCACGCCCGATGCCCTATGGATAGGGGCAGGCTGGAGGAATTCACCCTCACATGTCTCTGTCACGGCAGAAGATTTGACGTAAGAACAGGGAAATGCCTGAACGATTCACTGGAACTGAAGCGATATGAATGGAAACTTGAGGGCGGCAGGATTGGAGTGAAAATCGAAGAATAAACCGTAAACCTGATCTTTTCTCCTATTAATTCAGGATTTACTAAATGAATAGTGTATGATTTTCAGGCAGGAGGGAGCAAAATTAGTAGCATTTCAGGGAATAAGGGGGCTTTGAGCCTTGCATGCGGGCTGATCAGTGTAATATTTTCTCTTTCATTCTGGCTTGGGATAGGGAGCCTATTCCTTACATCCTTTGCAATACCCTTTGCCCTTGCAGGCATCATCCTCGCCAGATCACGTCTGAAACAGGTTCAGGACACAACCGCAAAGGCAGGACTTATAGTAAGCGTGTTTGGTTTTTTGCTAAACATTGCAGCATTCATTATGTTTATTTTCTTATTCAGCTGAGGCAAAGGTAATCAAATTCAAATTTTGTCCTTTTTTTGCAAAATATCTCTATATTTTATTTTACGGATTTTTTGCCCAGGTTCTAAAGAGTCCTCAACCAAACATTTGATATATTTTTTCCTGAAATCCCACGTACTTTTAGGGAAAATTATATATATTACAAATAGGTAAAAAGATTCCGTTGACCGGGAAATAAGAAAAGACCTCTTTACCGGACGAAAAACAATGAAACAGAAAGAAGTGATGATGGGATGACAAATACCGAGATTTTTGACAAGCTAACCAACGCGATAGTAACTCAAAACATCGCAGGCTGTGCACAATTAACCCAGGAAGCCCTGAACGCAGGAATTCCGCCTATTGACATTATCACAAAGGGCCTTTCTCCAGGGATGAAAATCGTTGGGGATAAGTTTGAAGCAGCAGAGATCTTTCTGCCCCAGATCATGATGTCCGGAAAAGCCATGAGCAATGCAATGGAAATCCTTAATCCCGAACTTGAGAAAACCAAAGTGGAAGGAGAGGAAACCGGGCTTGCAATCACCTTTGTTGCGGAAGGAGACATTCACGACATCGGACACCGCCTTGTCACCACCATGCTCGGAGCAAACGGGTTTGAGATCCTTGACCTCGGAGTAGATGTCCTCAATGAAACCGTTGTGGAAAAAGCTGCAAAACACAAAGGGCAAAAGGTACTCCTTGTAGGCTCAGCCCTTATGACGACTTCCATGCTCGGCCAGAAAGACCTCATGGACAGGCTCAAGGAAGAAAACCTCAGGGACAGCGTAAAGTGCATGTTCGGAGGAGCCCCGGTATCCATGAAATGGATCGAGGAAATCGGTGCGGATGCAACCGCAGAAAACGCTGCAGAAGCTGCAAAAGTTGCACTTGATGTAATGAAATAATCCTGAAGAGGCCGAAGAACATGACATTCAGAAAATCATTTGATTGCTACGAATTTTACGACAGGGCAAAAGTAGGGGAAAAGTGCACCCAGGACGACTGGGACCTTATGAAGATCCCCATGAAGACAATGGAGCTCAAGCAGAAGTACGGGCTTGACTTCAAAGGAGAGTTTGTCCCAACAGACAAGGACATGATGGGAAAACTCTTCCAGGCAGGATTTGAGATGCTGCTTGAGTGTGGTATTTACTGTACAGACACCCACAGGATCGTAAAGTACACTGAAGACGAAATCTGGGACGCAATCAACAACGTCCAGAAGGAATTCACCCTCGGAACCGGCAGGGACTCAGTCCGTGTCTCCAAGAGAAGTGTCGGTGACAAGAAGAAGCCGATCATCCAGGGTGGTCCTACCGGGTCCCCGATCTCCGAAGAAGTCTTCATGCCTGTCCACATGAGCTACGCCCTGGAAAAGGAAGTAGACACCATTGTAGACGGTGTTATGACCTCGGTCCGCGGAAAGTCCCCTATACCTGGCAGCCCCTATGAAGTCCTGGCAGCAAAGACAGAAACCAGGCTCATCAAACAGGCAGCAGCAATGGCCGGCAGACCCGGCATGGGCATATAGGGCCCAGAGACTTCCCTGTCCGCTCAGGGAAACATTGCATCTGACTGCTATGGCGGCCAGATCGCCTCAGACAGCCACGAAGTCTCCCAGCTCAACGAGCTCAAGATCGACCTCGATGCAATCGCAGTTATCGCCCACTACAAAGGCAACAGCGACATCATCATGGACGAACAGATGCCAATCTTCGGAGGATACGCAGGCGGCATCGAAGAGACCACCATCGTGGACATTGCAACTCACCTCAACGCCATCGTCATGAGCAGCGCAAGCTGGCACCTTGACGGGCCTGTCCACATCCGCTGGGGATCCACCAACACAAGGGAAACCCTCACAATCGCAGGTTGGGCATGCGCAACAATCTCCGAGTTCACAGACATCCTCTCCGGGAACCAGTACTACCCCTGCGCAGGACCATGTACCGAGATGTGCCTCCTCGAAGCCTCTGCTCAGTCCATGACTGACACCGCATCTGGCCGCGAAATTCTCTCAGGTGTCGCAGCCGCAAAAGGTGTCGTAACCGACAAGACCACAGGTATGGAAGCCAGGATGATGGGAGAAGTAGCAAGGGCAACCGCGGGAATGGAAATCTCCGAGGTCAACAAGATCATCAGCAAACTCGTGCCCCTCTACGAGAAGAACTACGCAAGCGCCCCGGCAGGAAAGACCTTCCAGGAATGCTACGACGTAAAGACCATTACTCCAACAGAAGAATACATGCAGATCTATGACGGAGCAAGAAAAAGGCTCGAAGACCTCGGGCTTGTATTCTAAGCCGAAAGTTTAAGTACTTGATCACCAGGAAATTCAGGCCCGGGAGCTCTATTCCCGGATCGATTTTTTTAACGGACCAGTCATTTATCCCAAACCAATCTTTTCTACAGAATCAACCGTTCCAAACCAATCTTTTCTACAGAAAAACCAATCTACTATTTCTTTTGCGGATTAACGGTCTCAAGTTCCAGAGCGGAAGTTTTTAGTATGTTCTTTTTCAGAACCCCTGGTACAGTAATACATGTATTCTAACCCCATACTGTTTGCTACAGGACAGCTTGGGCATATACATCCCTTTTCTTCGTTTATACATCTGCTTTTCTCTATTGTCTCAAAGCAAAATCCGCCTTTTTCCCCACATTCAATCCACGAAGGACAATCAGGGCAGATACACATTAATGTGACCATTTGTTCCTGTTCAACAATTGATGGAATATGCGTTGCTTCCTCCATATAGTTCCCCCTCTGTTCCAAAAACGTCTTCTTACCCTGTTGTAATATTGTCTTCTATTTTTAAAATACCTATCCTGAGTACCGTGAAATTCAGTATAGATGAATGGAGAGAAAGAAAATAACAGGATCAAAAATAAACGCAGTTTAAATCGTCAAGCTTTAAAAGAAAAGATGGAAAGGGTAATTGCTCACGAGCCAACGTTAGGAACGGACAGGAAGAAGGGATTAAACCTATCCTTCTAAAGTAATCGTTTCGATTCTCGTGTGTGTGAAATGTGGTTTTTATTTACTCGCGAGCAACCGGAATATTATTACCGTATAATACTATATATAAGTTTTTTATAAGGAGGATTTGCCCTTTTTTATATATATCTCGGGGATACCAGACAGGATCAAACAATTTTCTTCTTTCCATTTAAGAAAAAGAGGTAGAATTCTTCAGATTACTTTTCTTCTCTCTTTCATAACAAAGCTAATATCCTCACGTATCCATACTTAATTAAGAGCTAATCTGGGGGTATGAAGGATTCTACCGCTTGATGAAGACGAGGCGTTAGAGATAGGGATGACTTCGGTAGATGAAAAAAACGAAGCCAGTATAGTTGAGGTCCTTTACTACCTGTCAGAACTTGCAGTAAAATATGCAAAAGAAGGACTGGAAAGTGATACTAAAAGATTAATCAAACGTATAAAAGAGATCGGAATAGCGTCAGCTCTCGCTGGATTAGAAATGGTTGTTACAAATGCCCTTCTTCTTTATTCCCCTGTTGCAAAAGAGGCTTGCAGGCAAGGGATGGAAAATGCCGTTGTCAATATAGCTCTTGCTATTGGTGAAATCGGAAAGACGGCAGGGGGACAGAAAATGGAGGTTCCCGCAAAGATTGCAGCTTCCTGCCTTGGAGAAATGGGAAATACTGCAGCCTTCACAAGAACCCGAAAAGAAACAATAGCAGTCATTTTCGCTCTAGGGGAAATTGGAAAAAGTGTAACAAATCAAAGCCTGGGGGATGCCGCAAATTGCACAGTGGCTTTACTTGGGGAAACGGGGAAAATTGCGGCAAGCCAGAACTTCGAAGATGCAGCATTAAACGCCGAACTTCTGTTGCAGGAAATAGGGACCGGGGCAATTGAAAAAAACCTTAAAGAAACTGCTGACACAAGTGTGCGTTTACTCGGGGATATTGGGAGGACTGCCGACAGGCAGGGACTTGAAAGGGTACTACTTCAGGCAGCTTATTCTCTTGAAACCATCAAGTTTGATGCCCAGGACCGCTATCTTGTGAGTGCATCTATTATAGCCGAAGTAGCTCTCATGCATTTTGATGATTTAGGTCTCGAAAAGCTGGAAGAAAAACTGAACAAAAATTTGAGAAGAAAGAGAAAGTTTCCTGATATTGATTGAGGAATTTTTTTCGAATCCTTTAAAGGAACAGTCCGGGCAAAAACTCAATGAGTACCTGAACTAAGTATCATCTTGAACTACGCATCATCTGCTTCTATATAGAAGAGGCCTGAATGCCGGCAAGACTGTCTGATATTGAGATGTTTTTCCGGATATAAGAAAATTGGGGTAATCCAAATGTCTATTTTAAACGAAGCCAGAGCAATAGACCTTGGCTTAAGCTCGGTTAAGGATAATGATGAACTGGGTGTACTGAGATCCATAGATTTTTTAACAGAGCAGGGAACGAAATACATAAATAAAGGGCTTGAGCCCGATGCGAAAAGGGCCATAATCAGCATAAGAGACATTGGAAATGCAGCTGCCCTTCAAAAAATGGAACTTGGGGTTTTAATTTCCCTCATTTCCCTGGGGAGGATGGCTGAGGCCGCAAGAGAACAGAAAATGTCCGATACGGGTTTCAGTATAATTTACTCTCTCCATGCAGTAGGAAAGTCCGCAGTTGGACAGGAAATGGAAGCGGCAGTCAGGATCGCAGTTGCTTACCTCGGAGAGATTGCAAGCTCCGCGTCCCTTCACCAGATGAAAAGAGAATCTCTCGTATCTTCTCTTGCGATAGGAGATATAGGAAAAGAAACATCCAGGCAAAAGATATCCAGGGTTCCGGAGAACGGAGGCCTTCTTTCTCCTGCATCAGGCATACTTCAGTCTCTCCCTCTGGCCAGGGATGAGCCATTCTTCTCTGATGAACTTCAGGGTACTCTGGGCTTCCTTATGGAACACAGGGGAGATATCTATTCTCTCCAGCATATGCCTGTTTCTTCTGAACCCCAGTTTATTAATACCGATTTCAGAAATTTTGAAAATATTATTATAAAGGCTGCTGATGCACTTGGAACGATAATGCTTGAGCCAAAAGAAAAGTTTCTGGTAAGTTATATGCTTGTAGCAAAACTTTCTATTGAAACTTTTAATGGTTCTGAGTACCTACACGAAGCCGAATCCTTTGAATGAGTGAGTTTGACTGAAAAGGCCGGGTTTCCAACCCTTAACTTAAATTTTTTCACTTTTTTACGCGACATACCGGTTTTCCTGAAACTTTAAAGGCGGTTTTTATTAATTCTCTATGAAAAGCTGCTGCTCAGGTCACCGACAGCCTCAAACCTCGGGAGTCTAATAAAGAAGTATCTCCGTTACAAAATAGCAACACTAATAATCTCCTAATTTCATAGAGTAAGCCAGGCAATATCATCCTGAATATTAAGTTTACAAACTGAATTATTTTATGCTGTGTAATGATCTTAAACTAACATTCTGGCATAAAATGTATAACAATGACTATATGAATATGCAGGAAAACGGGCTTGAAGCTTGAATACGCTTGAAGCTTGTAATAATATAGACTTATAAAGAGGGGCAAAAATAATGATCACATTAAACGAGGCAGAGGCAGTCGACGTAGGTTTATCTTCAGTTGAGGAAAAAAATGAGAACAAAGTTTTCCAGGCCCTGGATTCTCTTACAGGGATTGCAGAAGATTTCCTCTCTGAAAATGAAGAGGCAGATGCCGGGAGGGTTATTCTCTCAATTTCGGATATCGCACAGGCAGCTGTACAGGAAGGAATGGAACTTGTTACGATCAACTCAATCCTTGCCCTCGGGAAACTGGCAAGAATGGCAGCAAAAAAAGGATACGGAACCGTTCTGAACAGGACAATGGTAGAAACAGGAAAGCTGGGGAGAACGGCAGCTTCAAATTCGCTTGAAGCAGGTTCAAAGGTAGCTGCTACTACCATGATGGAAATCTGGAACCTTTCCTCTCCTGAGAAGAAAGATCAGGAAGAAATTGTTGCTTTTTCCCTGCTCTTAAGAGATATCGGGTCTGCTGCTGCAGTGCAGGGTATGGAAGACGCTTTGCTTAACGCAATAACCTGTCTTGGAGAGGTCGGAAAAAAGGTAGCCTCAGAAAGCCTTGAGGACGAAACTATCAGCGCCCTTCTGCTGCTTGAGGAAATAGGTAAGCTTGCTGCAGAAAAATACTTTGACAAGGCGCTGAGTTCAGTAGCCCTTTCGATTGAAGATACAGGAAAGCTTTCTTTGAAGAACAAGCTTCATGAGGCTGCACTCCAGAGCCAGTGGGCGCTTGAAACCTTAAAAGTACAGGCTGAAGAAAAAGTCCTGACCAATTCTCCTATTGTTACGGAAATGGCTCTTGACAGCTTTAAATTCCCAGGAGTCACGGAAACCGGTGAAAACACCGGGAAACTTCAGGAGATAAAGGAGCTGCAGAAAAAGGTTTATTCAAGCCTATAATTAGGAAGAGCCCCTTAAATACCACTTTTTATATTTTCTTTTTTTTCTTTTTTTCTTTTCTTTTCTTTTCTTTTCTTTTCATTTAATTTCTTTTCTTTTCATTTATTTTCATTTCATTTCTTTTTTTAACTTATTTTGTATTCCCTTTATGAGTTCATATCATTTCAAATCAAATATTATTAAACAAGATTTTTATTCCAATTCCTGTTTTTGCAGTCCGGCTTTTAATTTAATGAATATATACCAGTAAAATACGAAACAGTAATAACCTGTGGGTTCATAAATTATAATAACGGCTTGAAACTGGAGGCTAAATTTGCTTTTAACAGAAGAAATCCTTCTGCTTGAGCCTGGGCTTGAGGCGGTTAGGGCTCGAGAAGAGGCTCGGCTTTTCAGGGTAATAGATGAACTGGGTGAGCTTGGGATGAGATTTTTTTCAGGTCGGCTCTCGCAGGGGGTAACAGGCGAGACAATCGCGTGCATAAAATCCCTGGGGATGGCTGCGGCTGAGGAAAATATGACAGATGGCGTTCTTAACGCGGCAGCTTCCCTCGGGCTGATCGGGCAGGAAGCAGCAAGAAACGGGGCTAATGAAGCAGTGCTGGAGACTGCTCTTGCTCTAAAAGCTCTGGGGGAAAAAACAGCTGATATGGAAACGATTTTTTCTCTTCGGCTGATAGCTATCTCCCTTAAAGAAGTCGGAAAAGAGGCGGTCAGGCAGGGAATGGAAAAGGAAGCTATAAAAAGCCAGTTTTGTTTAAAGGAACTCCATAATTCTTGCATAGGCTCGGAAAATGAATTTGAAACCTTCAATGAAGATTTTTTTTCTTTAATCAGGGATATTGGAAGATGCGCTGCAGATGCGGGTCTTGAAAAAGCTGCAATAAATGCCGCAGCCCTGATGGAAGATTTTTAATTTACTCTAAAAGATCTTGTCTAGATGCTGTAAAAGCAACTCTTTATTCGTTTTTAAACCCGGACTAAATCCAGAGGATACTCCTTCCGTTTTTAATGCCAATCCAATATTATTCTTCAGATACCCATACAAAAATAATTTAGTCTGAGAGGGGAAAGGTAAGGAGTTGAACCCTTTCCCCTGCCATGGAGGTTGTGTTGTTTTTACTCACAAGGGGAAATATTTCAGAACCCCGGATGAGTTTTTTATTCGTATGATATATATTATGCAAGAAATGTATTTAACTCTTTTCCTTTAATAATAATGTTAGACTGTTTGGATTAATTAGTCCGATACCTTTTTAGAGAACCGAATAGATAAACCATATATAAAAACCCATGACCCTATAAAATCATTTATATACAAAATAAAGTTATTACCTCACTTTTAAATAAATATTCGGTCTTTTATTAGTCGGCCAATCTAATTCGGAATATCCGTAAAGGCACCTCATGTCTTTTGTCCTGCGCTTTGCAGAGCTGAAGCCGGCCTTCCACTTGACGAGGGAACAACCTAAGCTTTGGATTATGTTTCATTGAGGCTTCAAAAAGTTATTTACTTGATTTTCAGGGTTACATACATCTCTTTTTATCATAAATGCCTGAAAACTCTCTATAAATTTCCAAAAATATAGGAAGACTAATATCAGAGTATACCGATATAAATAATTTAATTATTAAAACCGGTATTTATAACAGGATTTGACTGGAAAGGGGTTTAAACATGTTCTCACTGAACGAACAAAAAGCTATTGAACTTGGAGAATCTGGAGAAAAAGCTGTAAGGGAACAAAACGAATATGACGCGCTCCAGTATATTGAGTACCTTCGGGAATTCAGCGAAGAGCTGATAATGGCAAACCTGGAGACAGATTTAAAAAGGGCTATAATCTCACTTCGGAATATAGGTAATAAAGCCGTCCAGAAGAAGCTTGATACCGTTGCAGCTAATACGATACAGGTCCTTAAAAGCCTTGCAGAACCTGCGCTTGAGAAAAACCTTTCAAATGCCATGTGGTCTTTTTCAAAAGCTGTGCAGGAGATAGGGAAAGGGGCAGTGCAGTTTCAGATGCTTGAACCTGCAAAAAATGCAGTGGAGGCACTCGAGGCTATAGGATCAGGAGCCGTTGCAAAGAGAATGGAAGTTGTAACCCTCTGGACTACCCTGGTACTTGAGGAGATGAGTTACCTGGCAGACAGGCAGCAGCTCGAAGACCTCAGCAATATGGCAAAAACTGCAAGAGAAGGAATTATAAAGGCCTCGGAGGAAGGGAAGTTCGTTACAAGGGAACAGATCGAAAAGTATCCTCAGCTTATCGCCCAGACAGTAGGTGAATTCGCAGAACTTCAGAACCTTCAGCCCGCAGGTTACGAAGGCAGGCCCAATGAGGAATTCACAGAAGATGAATTTTTCGAAGAAGAAGCTGAGGAAGAAGAAAGTGAAGGCGAGGCAGAAGAACCTGAAGCCGGAGCTTCTGAAAAGGAAAAATAATAACTACGTGGGTTAGACTACCAGTGGGTTAGCAAAGTTATTAGCTAACAGAATTATCAGCTAACAGAATTATCAGCTAAATAAATACAAGTCCGACAGAAAAATTTAGGGCTGTTTTAAACAGCCTGCTGTCTTTTTTTAAAGTTCCTTGAAATTTCCAGAAATCTTTCTATTATTTTCAACCCTTCAGGAGTAAGCACGGACTCAGGGTGGAATTGCAGGCCGTAGATAGGATATTCTGCGTGTTCGACTGCCATGATGGTCCCGTCTTCTGCTCGTGCAGTAACCTTTATTCCGGGAGCCGGTTTCTCGATCTCAAGTGAATGGTAGCGGCCTGCTTCAAATTGCTCTTTAAGTGGTGTAAAGAGCGCCGATTCCGTATGCAGGACCCTTGAACTTTTTCCGTGTACCGGTCCCACTTTACTTCTCCTGACAGGTCCCCCAAAGGCTACATTGATTGCCTGGTGCCCCAGACAAACTCCCAGAAGAGGGATTTCCCTGCCCATTTCCCTGATGATCTCCAGGCAGTTTCCTATATCCTTCGGGTCCGAAGGGTTTCCGGGTCCGGGAGAAATTACCAGGGCATCAGGCTTTATTTCTCGAAGTTCTTCTAAGGTTACTGTGTTGGGAAGGACCAGGGTATCTTTTTCAAAATACGAAATGTAGTCTACCAGGTTCCACACAAAGGAGTCCTTGTTGTTAATGAAAACAATCTTCACCTGAAAACACCTCCTGAAGCTTTTTCTCCCGGATTTTTACTTCCAGGAGTTCTTTTCCCTGAATTTCCCTGCCCTGAAATCTCCCTCATTAAATGTATTTCCATATATCTCATCTCAAATTTTCATATATCTCAAATTTTCATATATCTCAAATTTTCATATATTTCATCTCAGAGTTCTCCGCCGATAGCCGCAAGCATTGCTGCCATCTTTCGCTCAGTCTCCCTGAACTCATATGCGGGATCGGAATCGGCAACAATGCCTGCTCCTGCCTGCACTGAAGCCTTTTTGCCCTGTACAAGCACGGTCCGGATAACAATTGCAAAATCAGCATCCCCGTTCCAGCTATAGTACCCAACCCCACCACCGTAGATTCCTCTTGGAGTTGTTTCAAGTTCGGAAATAATCTCCATTGCGCGGATTTTCGGAGCCCCTGAAAGCGTCCCTGCCGGAAATACTGCCCTGAAAGCGTCGAACTGGTCGCATTCGGGCCTCAGGGTTCCCGAAACCGTACTTTCTATGTGCTGGACATGGGAATACTTCAGGACTTTCATGAAGTCGGAAACCTTTACCGAGCCGCTTTCCGAAACCATCCGGACATCGTTTCGTCCGAGGTCAACAAGCATTACATGTTCTGCTCTTTCCTTCTCGTCGTTGAGCATGTGTGAAGCCAGAGCTTCATCTTCAGCTTCGGACTTTCCCCTCGGGCAGGTGCCTGCAATGGGGTTTATTATAACAGTGCTTTTGTGTACGGTCAGCAGGGTCTCAGGGCTTGCCCCTACAATTGCAAGGTCTCCAAACTCAAAGATATACATGTAAGGGCTGGGGTTGATTGCCCGGAGCTGCATGTAAAGCTCAAACGAAGACTGCTCCAGTTCGAACTCGCATTCCCTGGAAAGGACTACCTGGAAAATATCCCCTGCAAAAATATGTTCTTTCGCCTGGAGTACGGACTCCTCAAATCCCGCCTGGTCAACGCTACAGACCTGTACGCGTGGACCTGATGCCGTCGATGGGCTCGAAACTTTTGCTCCTGAAACAATTGCTTTTTCGGTTGATGCTTTTGCTATATCTTCCGGCAGGTGAGCTCCCTTAATTCTGGAGCAGAGCCTTTCTGCCTCTGAAAGCGCTTCTTCGTACACTTTTCCTGCATCCGACCCCGGGCTTACGAAGGGGGTGACAACTATGTAGACCTCTTCAGTCAGGTGGTCGAAGACAAAACTTTTTGAAACGAGCAGGTACTGAAGTTCGGGGATGTCGGACTCAAAGCCTTTCTCGACCCCAAGCCAGCTGTCATAGATTGCATCGTACGCTGTATAGCCGATAGCCCCTCCCAGGAAGGTCTGCCTCTCAAAACGTCTGGAATTAAAAAGTTCTATCCCGTTTGCCGGAGGAAAAGCCAGGCGAAGGGCATCGAAAACATCTTTTCCCTCTGGAATTGCAGCTGTAAACTTTTCCGGACCTTCATTTTTCTTCGCTTCTTTATTCTCTGCGGTTTCCGGTCCGCAGACTTCCTCCATCTTTGCGCAGATCGCTTCAAAGAGAGGAGAAGCTTTTGGGTTAAGGAGCTCAAGGGAAATTTTTCGGTCACTTATTTTCAGCACGGCATCGGGGTCGTTTCCAACAAAGGAGTATCTTGCCCTGCTTTCCTGTTTTTCAACGGACTCCAGCAGGTAGGAGTAGCCTGTTGTCCCTGAAACCCGCAGGGCCCCGTAAAGTTCGAGGGGAGAGCAGGCAGGGGAACATCCAGCCTCAACTTTTGCAAAGAGCTGGACCAGGCCCGGCCTTTCGAGCCCGGAGACAAGTTCCAGAAATTCATCTTTTCCAAGGTCAAAGGAAAGCATCGGTACACCTCACTTCTTCAATAAACTTCCTGATTTTCACAGCATCTTTTTTTCCGCAGGTCTCTACCCCTGAAGCCGTGTCCACAGCATAGGGAGAAACTGCCCTGATAGCTTCCTGCACGTTTTCGGGTTTGAGCCCGCCGGCAAGGATCAGGGGAAGTTCTGTTTCTTCTGCAATTCTCCGGCTCAGGTCCCAGTCATGAACAAAGCCTGTACCGCCAGCTTTTCCGGCAACCCCTGAGTCCAGAAGCACGCTGTCAACAGCTCCGCTTTCTTCCAGCTCGCGGACCTCTTCAAGAAGTCGCTTTACAAGGTCCTGGAGTTTAGAAGCTCCCCGCCCGGCAGGCACAGAAAGGGTTTTTATGATGGGGATGTCTGCTTTTTCCCTTATGACTTCAAGTTCGAGAAGGGGCAGACTGGAGTGGATCTGCACTATGTCCGGCCTTACTTTATCGATAAGTTCCAGGGCGCAGGTGGAATTTTCAGGCATTATGACCATTACCGAATCAAGGAATTTCGGGACTTTTGATATAAGGGCAGCAGCGGTGTCCGAATCGAGTTTCCTCGGGCTTTCCACAGGGACTTCCGTGATAAAACCCACGGCATCAGCTCCGTAAAGGGCTGCAAGTTCCATATCTTCAGGACTGCGGATCCCGCAGATTTTTACCCGGGTTTTCGGACTTGTTTTCATGCCCTTTCCCCGGAAGCCGGGCTTAACACAGACGTGTCGGAAGAGGCAAGAAGCGCTTTTCCCGAGCTAGATCCCTCTTTTTTGCCCTGCCTGGAAATTTCGGCAGTGAAATTCCGGAACTGGTTGAACTTGACCATTACTTTCCCGCTGTCAATCGCATCTTCGGCAATGGGGATTGCCTGCCGGATTGAGCCCACTATCCCGCTCACATACAGGGCTGCGGCTGCGTTCAGGATAACAAGGTCCCTCTTGGGCCCTTTCTGTCCCTTAAAAATGCAGAGGAGGTCACGGGCATTTTCTTTCGGGGAACCGCCTTTGATTTCATCGGGCTTTGCCCGCAGCATGCCGAGAGCTTCAGGAGTCAGAGTGTATGTGGAAACTTTTCCGTCCTTTAATTCGGCAACGTAGGTCTCGCCCACGTTTGAGATCTCATCCATCCCGTCTCCGTTCACCACAAGAGCGTGTTCGGCCCCGAGCTCAGCAAGAGCATAAGCTATCGGCTCACAGAGGCTTTTATCAAAAACTCCTACGACCTGCCCTTTCGCTCCTGCCGGATTGGTCAGGGGTCCAAGGATATTGAAAACCGTCCTTACTCCAAGCTTTTTCCTGACCCCTGCAACCCGCTTCATGGCAGGGTGGAAAACCGGGGCAAACATGAACCCTATGCCTATCTCTTCTATAGTCTTCCTGACAAGTTCCGGGGCAAGATCCACTTTGATCCCGAGGGCTTCAAGCACATCCGAACTTCCGGACATTGAGGTGGCAGCCCTGTTTCCGTGTTTGGCTACAGGGACTCCGACTGCTGCAGTCACAATTGCAGCTGCTGTTGAGACATTGATGGTGTTAAGCCCGTCTCCTCCTGTCCCGACGACGTCCACAAGCCTGAAAGGAACGTCCGGCCGGATCATATTGGCGACTTTCTTCATTCCCTTTACAAAGCCTGTGATTTCTTCGGGTTTTTCCCCTTTTGCCTTGAGGGCGAGCAGAAATTTCCCTATCTCCTCATCCCCTGCTGTGCTCAGAATCTCGCCCAGTGCGGCTTCGGCTTCTTCTGAACTCAGGTCGCAGCCTTCTTCCAATTTTTTAATATATACTTTCATTCCCTGCATTCTTCTGCCCCCTCTGAAATTCCTGTTTCAATTTGCTTCAAGTATGCCGGATTTGAGTTCCCTCACGAGGGCTTCCAGCTTTTCGTTTACATCATTTCCTTCTTCGATGATCCTGACAAAAGCCGAGCCGACAATTACAGCGTCTGCTCCAGCTTTTCTGACTTCTGCAGCCTGCTTTCCGGTTGAGATCCCAAAGCCCACGGCTTTCGGAATATCGGTTTTTACCCTGGAAAGCAATTCTTTTGTGGAACCTGAAACATCCGCCCTGGTTCCCGTAACCCCAAGCCTTGAAACCAGGTAGATGAAGCCCGAGCCTCTCTGCAGTATCTTCAGGATTCTTGCATCGGTCGTTGTAGGTGCAACCAGAAAGATCAGGTCAAGCCCGTGTTTCTCACAGCTATTCTTCAGATCAGCTGCTTCTTCTACCGGGATGTCGGGGATGATCAGTCCGCTTATTCCTGCTTCTGCGGCATGGGCTACGAATTTTACCACTCCGTACCTGAACACCGGATTGTAATAGGTCATGCACACAAGAGGGACTTCAACCTCAAGGGCTCTGACAAGCTCGAAGTAACGTTCAATATCCATGCCAGCTGCAAGTGCCCTCTGTCCTGCTGCCTGGATGGTTGGCCCGTCAGCCACGGGGTCTGAAAACGGGAAACCGAGTTCGATAATATCCGCGCCCCCGTTTGCCAGGGCTTTTACAACCCCGGCGGTTGCTTCTGCAGAGGGGTCTCCTGCCATTACATAGCCGATCAGGGCACCTTCTTTTTTCTCCCTGAGTTCGCTGAATTTTTCTGAAATTTTTTGCCTTCTACTTTGCCTTCTAAGTTCAGTTTCCATTTGCCTTTCCATTTTAGATCCCTCTCTTCAGGCTCAGGACAGTTTCCAGGTCCTTGTCCCCTCTTCCAGAAAGGTTTACAACCACAAACTCTCCAAGTTCCCCGGATTCGGCAGCTTTTTTAAGGTAGGCAAGGGCATGTGAGGATTCAAGGGCAGGAATGATTCCTTCGAGCCGGCTCAGTTCGTGGAAAGCTTCAAGCGCTTCATCATCTGTGACATAGCGGGCTGTAACCCTGCCGCTCTCCGAAAGGTAAGCCAGTTCCGGACCTACTCCTGAGTAGTCAAGTCCTGCTGATATGGATTCGGACTCAAGGATCTGCCCGTTTTTGTCCTGCAGCACCTTTGTCCGGGCCCCGTGCAGGATCCCTTCTTCTCCGGCACAGAGAGAAGCTGAGTGGAGAGCTGCTTTTTCCGTACACTTCAGGGCTTTTCCCCCGGCTTCTACGGCAATCAGTTTGACCTCTCTGTCTTCGACAAAGGGATGGAAACTTCCCATGGCATTGCTCCCGCCGCCTGCACAGGCGATGATAGAGTCAGGCAGCCTGCCTTCTTTTTCCATTGCCTGCTCCTTTATTTCACGCCCGATCACGCTCTGGAAATCCCTTACGATCATCGGGTAGGGATGGGGGCCAACCACTGAACCGATCAGGTAGTGGGTGTTTCCTATGTTGGTGACCCAGTCCCGCATCGCCTCGTTGATTGCATCTTTGAGGGTTTTTGAGCCTGTCTCTACGGCTTTTACCTCGGTCCCCATGAGTTCCATCCTGTATGCGTTCATCTGCTGGCGTTTGACGTCTTTTGCCCCCATGTAGACGATAGTCTCAAACCCGAGAGTCGCTCCCACCATGGCAGTTGCAGTCCCATGTTGCCCGGCACCTGTTTCGGCGATCAGCCTGGTCTTTCCCATGAACTTTGCAAGCAGGGCCTGTCCGAGAGCATTGTTGAGCTTGTGGGCGCCCCCATGCACCAGGTCTTCCCGCTTGAGATAGACCTTTGTCCCGTATTTCTTGCTCAGGTTCCGGGCAAAGTAAAGGGGCGTTTCCCTGCCCCCAAAGTCCCTCAGGTAATGGTCAAGCTCTGCAAGGAATTCAGGGTCGTTTTTGTACTTCTCATACCCCGCTTCCAGCTCTTCCAGGGCCGGCATGAGGACTTCGGGTACGTACTGCCCTCCGAATTTCCCGTACTTTCCTTTTACCTGAGATTCTGAAACTTCAGTTCCTGTCAATTTGATTACTCCCTTGTATCTTGATTTCTGATTTTGTGATTCCTGAATTTTTAATTCCTGAATTCTTGATTCCTGAGTTGTGATTCCTGAGTTGTGATTCCTGATTTGTGATTTGTGATTTTATGAAACAGAATTATTACCTTAGTTTTGAAATGAAAGCGGATTTTTCGACCTTATTTCCACAGGCCGAAAGTTCCTGAAAGTCAAGGAAAAGCAGTTGTTAACGCCAGCAAAAGCTCTGGACGAATTCTTTAGTTTTCTCAAAAACGGAGTCACTTTCCATAAGTGAAGACCCTATAAGCACAGCATCTGCCCCTGCCTGCATCACGCGCCTGGCATCTTCGGGACTGTTCATCCCGCTCTCGCTTATAATGATATGGCTGGTCCCGTGATCCAGGTCGTATTCCCTGATGAGTGGGGCAAGCTCTTCAGTGGTTGCCAGGTCGATTTTAAGGGTCTCAAAGTTCCGGTTATTAATCCCGATGAGCTTTGTGCCGGTTTCCAGTGCAAGTTCAAGCTCTTCCCTGTTGTGAACTTCAACCAGCGGCTCAAAGCCCTTTTCAAGAGCAAGATCAACAAAGGCGTCCAGCTCTTTTCCCAGGATGCCTGCAATCAGGAGTATGAGGTCGCTTCCTGCTTCCTCAAGCTGCAGCCTGTCAATAATGAAATCCTTCCTCAGAACCGGTAAACAAACTGTTTTCCTGACCGCGTTCAGGTTTTCAAGTGAGCCCCGAAACACTCCTGGTTCAGTAAGGACCGAAATTGCAACAGCTCCGGCTTCCTCCATCTCCCATGCAAGCTCAGCAGCCACTGCCGGGGGTATATCCCTGAAGCTCTTTCCAGGGGATGCGGGCTTGACTTCCGCAATTACCGGCACCCGCCCGTCTGCTCTTACAGCTGCTACAGCTGCAATAAAGTCCCTTTTCTGGAACTGCAGCTGCGGGTCTTCCTTCTGGACGTCGGCCCCAAAAGCCTGGACCCGGGTCTTTGTTGTGTTGAGGATGTGGAGGATCGAGTCGTGCATATATAATCACTGGTGTATAGTTATGTACAATAATGACTAATACCGTACTTGTTATAAAAAGGTTTTGGATGAGGAGAAGACACGGTGGGTTTAATAAATTCTTATAATTATATATTTCTAGTTTTATATATATCTATGTTTGTAGATAGTATTAAATAAAAAAAGTATGTAAGTTTTGATGTTAAGTAAATTTGCTAAGTGCCTTAATGTAATCGAAGTAACTGGGGAAAGGAAATGGCTAAATTTTTGAATACAACAGGAATTTCCTATAATTTAACAGAGATTATCAAAAATGCGAAGCAGGAAGTCTTTATAATAAGCCCATATTTGAAGATAAACCATCAGATTAAAGATTTAATTGAAGATCAAAACAGAATGAAAATTGATGTAAAAATAGTTTATGGGAAAAATGAACTGCAGCCTGATGAGAATAATTGGCTTAAACAACTTAATTCCGTTCGTACCGGGTTTTGTAAGGACTTACATGCTAAATGCTATTTAAATGAAAATGAGGCAATTGTCACCTCAATGAATCTGTACGAGTATTCACAGGTCAATAATTATGAAATGGGAATATATGTGACAAAAGATGAAGACCCAAAACTATATTCAGATATTTGTGAGCACGCGAGATGGTTATTCAGGAAAAGTGAAGAAATTAAAGTAACAGTTGAAAAAGTGGCGCCAAGAGATAGTGAGATCGGCGATCGGGTTTCAAGGTCAAACGAACTATCAAAAGTAAACGGACAATTGAAAGCAGAAGAGAAAATAGAAAGTGAAAAAGAAATAACAACTTATGATAGTAACTCAAATGACCTGAATCTTTTCGAGAGATTGAGAATACTTCGAAGTAAAGTTGCAGAACAGGAAAAAGTACCTGCGTACTATATATTTACGGATAAAACTCTTGAAGAAATATGCTCTAAGATTCCAAAGAACTCTGACGAGTTTTTAAGTATTACAGGAGTGGGGCAAAAGAAACTTGAGAGGTATGGATCGGCTTTTCTCCGGGAAATTGCAAACTACTATAAAAAGGACCTGATCAGTGATTCTGGATCATGCATTCGTTGTGGGGAAAAAATAAGGTCTAATCCAAATGAACCGTTTTGTAGCGATTGTTATAATTCATGGGCTAGATTTGGAAATCCAAAGTATAAGGAAAAGTATTGTCATAAATGCGGCAAACCGACAGACACTTCTAAAGAGAAACCTGTGTGTTATCAATGCTTTAAAAATGGTTTGTAACAAATGGATTTTAGTTTTACAACAGACATTCCGCAGATGTACACAGATGTAGAATTCATTTGCCGATTTGCCCACTATCCTTCATTATAGGGGAAATTAGTTTTTAAGCTACTGCCATATTGGGAAAAATAGGTGGTATTTTTGTGGACTTCTGCGGAAGGTGGGTTACAAGGTAAATTCACTAAGAGCCTATCCGAAAAGTGCTGTGACCTACTGACCTTTACAAATGGCAATATGAATAACCAGAACGTCTAGTCGGATATTAGATATCTATTCTAACTCTTAACTATTCCATAATTGACTGTTACCATAGGCTGTTAATAGCCATGTTTCTCCATTTCTTTGAGTATCACTGAACTAATATCCGTGAAATTCTGAATCCCACCGGTCCAGGCAGCCATCATCATGGCGTCAGTTATCTCTGCTCTGGTAGCTCCGAATTGATGAAGCTTTTGCAAGATTTTGACTGCACTGTCTGTGTTGTTGTTGGAACAGGCAATAGCAAAGACCGTCAGGTGCTTCTGCTTAATGGAAAGTCCGCCTTCTCTCTCAGCCCATATAGCTTTATAAAAGCCTGCAAGCCCTTCGCCAAAATCCTCATTTATCTTTTCAGCGTACACAACAGACCTGGGCGCAAAGCCCTTTATTTCCTTGATTTCGTGAATATTCTTCCCCATAATTATCCTGTTTCAATACGAGATAATCGGATAAAACAATATCTTTACAACTTTTCATGGATCTGACTTTTCGGATAGGCCCTAAAATGATGAGTTTCAACTACAAGTGGAATTCATATCTTCAGTAAATCCCCATGCACCCTCAACCACTCTTTCCGTTCTTCATAGTCCGGCAGGATTTTCTGTACCTCGTTCCAGAAAGCCTTTGAGTGATCTTTATATTTTGTGTGGCAGAGTTCGTGGATGACCACATAGTCTATGATCGACATTTTAGCCATAACAAACCGCCAGTTGAACCTCAACTGGTTTCTATTCTGGTGAGAATACAAACTGTATGCTAAAATTCAGTGTGTTTAAAAAATTAGCAGACGAAAAGCCAATTGCACCAACAGACTACTGAATTTTGCTCATGATTTCTGAACAGTTGGTACTTGAGTTCTATTATTCCCTAAGGGTGAAGTCTCCGTATTTGTTGTTGATCTTATCACAAACTCAAAATTGATTCATTATAGACCGTGGGCAGTCGATCTAATGACATGATAATAATAAAACTGAACCAAAAAAAATTGTATATAGAAACTTCGATGTGGCTACATATTGGAAAAAAGTAAGTGGAAATAATACAGTCACATTTGGTACATTTAGATGAGTCTATTTTGTCTGGCTCAAAGACTTTTTAAAATATTATCTTTTAGTAGATATTAAATTTGCTCATGTTTATATAGTTATAGAAATATATCAAATTAATTTTATAATAATATTTACAGGATTTATGCAGCTATAATGCTGATTATCAGCATTATAAAGACTTAGAATGTTCAAATAAAAAGGTTATCGTAATTCCTGATGAGTTTAATTTAATTTTTTAAATGCGAAGTTCTATATTGAATATCTAAACCGGGGTGGATTATGGCTCGTCTTTTCCTTATGAAATCAAGAACTACTTTCATCATAGTATCAATGGTAGTGCTGGTCTATCTTTTATGCGGTACCAGTCGAGGTGATAATTGGGTAAAATACGATGATCCATACTTTGGATTCTCAATTGAGCACCCTCCTGGATGGACCGCGAAAATGGATTCCAACAACCACATTATAATCACCAGTCCATATGGAGACTCTACCGTAGTGATTTACCCATTCATTTCGAAAGCAAATATGAATGCTTCAGACTACGTGAATATGTACCCGAGCGCCTCAGGCTACGTAAACACATATTTCAGCGATATTAATTTGAATTCTGATTATGAGGGGATTGCCCCGGGAGTTGTGAGGCAATTAAATAGTAACACGCCTGGCTTAGATCAGGCTGTTGGCTCAATAAATTACACCCGTGCTTCAGATGGGACTCTCTTGAAGGAGGTAGTCCTTGTCAGCATCTATCAGCAAAGTGGGATGTTCTATTCAATCAGGGCTCCTGAGGATAATTTCGAGGCAATGAAAGGAACTCTGACTCAGATACTCCAAACATTATATTTTACTGAGCCATCGTATGTTCAGTGGCTTGAACCCAAGGAGAATGCCTTTACAATGGAAGTTCCGGAAGGATGGAATGTAATTGGAGGAATTGAAAGGTATCCTACTGGAAACATTGGTCTATCTGAAGGCTCTAGAGGAGCTATAGAAGCCACTTCTACAGATGGGATCACCATCACCTGGGGCGATGTTTATTTGCCATATTTCTTCCAGACTCCTTCCCAATTAAGTCAGCAATTAGGTTTCATCGAGGGTGACCTAATGTCAAACCGGGTAATGCTTTTGCGCAAAATGAGTGGGGCTGAATTTAGCAGGTGGTATGTTGAAAATTATCTGGCACAGGCGTATGGCTATACCAACATAGTTATTACACAAAACCAAGATCTGCCTGAGAAATCCCAAGCATTTAACGATTTTTACATCAAATCTGGGTTTCCTATGAACCAAAACGTAGGAGAAGTATATTTCACATGTTCTAAAAATGGAGAGACACTAAACGGATATTACTTAGCAAGCATCAACTCAGTTAACTCGGGGATGGGGTACGAAACATGGGACGTGCAAGGAATATATGGCTATGTAGCACCTGCATCTAAAGATAACGTAGCTAGTTTAGTACTGGCTCATATGGTCTCCTCATCCAAACCCAATATTAGTTGGTTTAACAACGAAATGAATAATGCGATGAGAAATGCAGAGATCTTTATGAGTACTAATAACGAGATTTCAAATATAATTATGGAAAGATACCAGACCACCAGTCAAACACAGGATGAGATTTTCCGTCATTTTGATAATTTCATTCTTGGGCAAACTGACGTGATAAACGAGAACGGTGAGACCTTTAAGGTGGAGGCAGGCCATAATTACTACTGGCGAAGGGGGGATGTCGTCGTTGAAACAGAGACTTACGACCGTCCTGACACCGATTTCGAGCCGTTAATGGAGTTTTAAAATATCTAACATGAGTTTAGTCATTCATGGGTCCGATCCAGGATCCTGAATGATTTGATTATTTTTTACTTCTTGAGACTCCAGTCACAATGAACTGCAGGACAAAATCATGGAGGGGTGCTATAAAACCACTCCTAACACCGCTCGTAAAAATGTTAATCGGGCATCTATAGACAATTGAAAATTCATATCTTCAGTAAATCCCCATGCACCCTCAACCACTCTTTCCGTTCTTCATAGTCCGGCAGGATTTTCTGTACCTCGTTCCAGAAAGCCTTTGAGTGGTCTTTATATTTAGTGTGGCAGAGTTCGTGGACGACCACATAGTCGATAATTGACATTTTAGCCATAACAACCCGCCAGTTGAACCTGAGCTGGTTTGTCTTTGAGCAATTCCCCCACTTGTTTTTCAGGGGCTGAACTTTGATAAGAGACGGTTTCTCTTCAAAGTATTTCAAATACATTCTGGCCCTCTGGTTGAGAACCTTCTCCGCTTTTTCGTGGTAAAAATTGATGAACAAGGGCTGTATGATTCGGGGATAGTCAGATTCCGGGACGCTTGCAGGTACATGAGCTATGAATTTGCTGTGGGTAAAGGTCAGGGTTGGAACTATTTCTTCATTTACCTGTACTACTTTTAACCTGTAGTGCTTGCCTTTGTACGGAAATTTTTCTCCGCTTACGAATTCTTTCCGGGTCTCGTTTCTTATGACCTCGTTCATTTTATCGAGGTTGATTATAATCCAGCTGGCTTTCCGTCGAAGGTTTAAGGCAACCTTTTCTTTGCTCATGCTGCCGGGGGCTTTGACTGTAAACCCGGATTCCAGATCAATTACTAACTCAATGGTTTTCTGCCGGGAAGAATAGATTAAGCGGTAATCAACGAGAGTGTTTCCTATCTTTATCTGTTCCATTCTCGATTCCATTTTTTATTTCAATCTCTTTCTCATTAATCCTTTTATTCTCGGTCCCATTTACAGAAGGTTCCTGGCAAGGTTGAGAATATTATGGCTTTCCCTTTCAGCCGTTTCGACGTCAAAATCAATTTTATATAATTCCCTTTTGATCGTTTTAAGCATTATCTTTTGCTGTTCGGGTTTTTGCCTCCAGTCAATTACTGCAAGCCCGGTTAAGGCTGAAAAAAGTGGGAGAGAAACGCCTGCAAGCTTTTTCTCGTCCTCTTCTATAAGGTGTATGGAAGGGTGCATGGAAGGGTGCAAGGAAGCTTTTTCGGCTCCGGCATGAAGCTGGATATAAGCAGCCCTGACCATCTGGAAAACTGCAAATTCTTCCCTGCTCATGCCGTGTTTTCTTGCAACAACATCGACATCAAGCTCGGCTTTGATTTTGTCAAGTTTGGTCAGGAAATCTGTGGTGGAAATAAGCTCCTGTTCGTGCTCTGCAATCAGTTTTTCGAGCTTTTCGCGGAGGGAGGTGTAGTAAATAGGGTTTGTGTTAAGAAGGTTGCTGATCGTGGTCCTGACCTTGTGCTGGATAAGGCTTGCTTTTGCTTTTGCCGAGGTCTTTTTGTTGACGATGTCATTGAACTCGGAGGAGTAAATGGAAACAGGTTCATGGAAGACCTTGATGCCGTTTGATTCGAGGTATTCGTGGATCAGGACCTTGGCTTTGGGGACAGCTTCAAGCACACTCGGGGCTTTTATGCTGTAGTTTGTCCGCATTGCGTTGTAAATCCTGCCGTAGAGGTAGACGTCCTGCCTGAAGCGGTTTGCTTCGGGATTGGGGATGATGTTGTTTACAAGGGCAACAAATTCCTTGAAAGCCCTTTCAAACCTGATCCGCGCATCTTCGGCGCTCAGGACATCAAGCACGCACCTGTCTACGTATTCAGCAGAATCATAGGTTGTGGGCACGGCTTTGAAGAACCGTTTTACCTTGTTTGCCGCCTGCTCGGCTTTCGGGACATCATCCATAAGGTGTTCAAGGTAGCCTGCAATGTCCCCTTCGTTGAAGATGTCAAGGGCTTCTTTGAGCCGCTTTGAAATCCCGCAGTAGTCGATAATCAGGCCGTAGGTTTTGTTGTCGGTATAGGGGCGGTTCACCCTTGCAACTGCCTGCATGAGATTGTGTTCCCGGAGCGGCTTATCAAGGTACATGACCTGCTCGATTGGCGCATCAAAGCCGGTTAAGAGCATGTCGCAGACAATCAGGAAAGCCAGTTTATTCTCTTCATCAAACGGGTTCCTGAACTTTTTAATTATCTGCCTCTGCTGGGCTTTTGTCCTGTAGTACTTCCGGATTTCGGCGTGAGGGTCATCTTTTGGGCTTGAGGAAATGATGATTTCCGATTCAGGAGCCCCGAGTTCGTCCAGAATCCGTTTGTAGGTAACGGCTGCATCCCTTGATGGGGTCACGATCTGCGCCTTGAAGCCTTCGAGCCTGACAGCAGTTGTGTAGTGTTCGAGAATATCTTTGCAGATGACCCTTATCCTGTCCTCGTCTTCGGCAATCGTTTTGTATTTTCCGGCTTTTTCCTTGATGGCTTCCTGCTCAAGGTCAGTGTAATCAGCAAATTCTGAATCAAAAGCAACATCAAGCTCGCTTCCCAGGATATGGACTTTCGGAAGCCTTGCCTGATATTTGATCTGGACGGTTGCCCCGTCAGCTATGGACTGCTTCGGCAGGTATCTGTCAATATAATCTCCAAATTCCCTGCGCGTGGATTTATCGTTTTTATCAATGGGAGTGCCGGTAAAGCCGATGAATAAGGCTTTCGGAATTGCCGTCCTCATATTCAAAGCCCAGCCCAGGCTGGTGCTTACCCTATCATCCTCTTTGTTTTCCTTCGCAGCCGTTTTCCCGTATCCTGCTTTCCCGTACTGGCTCCGGTGGGCTTCGTCAGCAAAGACAATGATGTTTTCCGAGCGGGACAGTTCAGGGTAAGTCTCGCCGTTTTTCGAGGTAAATTTCTGGATCGTGGTAAAAAGAGTCTTTCCAGTGGGGGTTTTCAGCTCGTCTTTTAGCTGCTCCACGCTTTCCACTGGCACGGGATTCGGGAAGCTGCAATTCTTAAACGTGCCTGAGATCTGAGAATCAAGGTCATTCCTATCCGTTACAATCAGGATGCAGGGATTTTCAAGCGAAGTCCCCGGCACTTTTTCAATCCTGCGGATTTTCAGAGCCGTATAGGTCATGGTAAGCGACTTTCCGCTCCCCTGCGTATGCCAGATTACCCCGCCTTTGCCCTCTGCCATCCGTTCAAGGATTTTATTGCTTGCAATGTACTGGTTGTACCGGCAGAGTTTTTTATTCACACCGTTGTTTTCGGTCTCAAAAACAATGTAACTCCTGAGAATGTCCAGGAAATTCTCCTTTGAAAAAAGCGAGTACAGCAGAATATCCTGTGCAGGCAGCAGGCGGCTCTCCAGTATTTCCTGTTCCGCCAGAATTTCCTGCTTATCCTGCCCCTCCTGCTCTTCCGGTACTTTCTGCCCCTCCGGTACTTTCTGCCCCTCCGACCCCTTTTTTCCAAGTCTCTCAGCCAGTTCCCTTTCGTTTAAAGGATAAGGCTTCTTCCACTCAAGGAAGTATTTTGCAGGCGAAAAAGTGGAAGCATAAGTCGCCCTGTAACGCGCAAGCGCAACAAGGATCTGGTTCGGGTAAAAGAACTGCTCGTTCTTCTCCCTGTACCCGAAAAGCTGGGAAATTGCCTCGTCAATCGGCTCCTGCAAGTTCGGGCTTTTGCACTCAAGCACAGCCAGCGGAATCCCGTTTACAAAAACCACAAGGTCAGGAATGATCGTAAAATCATTATTCTTAACATAAAACTGGTTGACAACCGTAAACTCGTTCTTCCCAGGCTCATCAAAATCAATAAACTTGACAGTCTGCGACTTTTTCCCGAATCCCAGGTCCTGCTTGAAACTGGTATAATTGACCAGCTTGTAATACAGCAGCTCATTAGCCTCAACAAGAGATGCCGCCTGTACAACAGTAATCTCCCTGACCGCCTTATTCAGCCCGACCTCATCAAGCCAGGGATTTATCTCCTGAATCTTCCGTTTCAGGATGTCCAGCAAAAAGAACTGCTGCGGCTCTTTTTTCAGCTTTTTCCCGTCAAGGTAGTTGTACCCCAGCTTATCAAATAAATCAAGAGCCGGTTTTTCCACAAGCGTGTATTCATCAATCTGGAGCTGGGATTCGTCTGCCATTATACGCACACTCTTACTTTTCCTGCCCGAATTGCGCTTCGGGAGCACGCGTCCTTCTCACTACGTTCGAGAGGACAAAAGCTTAAATTTGCCATTACACACACACTCTGACTTTTCCTGTAAGAAGATCCTGCATAAGTCCTTTTTTAAGTTCTTGAAGCCTGGTTAAGTAGTTCTGGTTGTCCCGGATCTGGGAATCCACTTTTGAGAGGATAGAGGTGATTTTTTGCTGTTCTTCTTTTTGAGGTAAAGCAATTTTGAAGTTATTTATATTTTCAAGACTTAGATTTGCTTGTGCTGATTGCACATTTATCCTATCAATATGCTTTTGAATTTGAGGTCCTTTTAAATAGAAATAAACATATTTTATGTCTTTTTTTTGATCTTCTTTTAGTCTAATTATCGCTAAAGCTTGATTTGTATTTGCGGGGAGAATTTCAGAATTTACTATTGCAACTCTACCTAGAGCTCCTGCAATTGAAAAAAGTAAATCTCTGTCTTTTAAGATTGATCTTTTGAGTGCTTTGTTTGCATTCTCACTGATATGAGAAAACATATTTAGCAAGAAATTACCACTTGCACTAATACTTTCAATTTTTACAAAATTGATGCCTGTGTTTTGATAAGAAAACCCAACAGTAGTTGGAGTAGTTCCTTTAGTAATCAATTCGCAAAGAACTCCTAATTTTTCTATGCTCCATTCTTCCGGTATCTCTCCAAGTTCCGTTTTCTTAAACTTCGTATGCCCAATACCTTTTGTAAGCAGTTTCTGCATCAGACCTTTTTTTAAGATTTCAGTTTTCTCAATAATCTGCTCTGTCTGTTCGATTTGTTCATCGACTTTTGAGAGGATGGAGGCGATTTTTTGTTGTTCTTTTAAAGTAGGAAGAATAATATTACATCTCTTTATATTTTCAGCATTAACATTTTGGTTAGAAGCCCCTTGAATCATTTTAAATAACTCTTTACGAAATATATCCCCATTAAAATACCTTATAAAGAATTCATTGTCAGTTACCTCTTGGTTAAATTTGAACTTAATTATGTATGATCCAAAAATGGTTTCTTCGTTATTTCTCACAAGGCCAACTCTTCCAATAGCGCCACTTCTGGCAAAGGCAAAATCTCCCGATTCTAGTTTATAATTTTCATAATCTGTTTTAGAGATATTTAGAGAGGGCATAGTTTCATTTTTGATGTTTCCTCGGTTATCTATATCTGTAATCCTAAGAAATTTTACTCCATTTTCAACATACTTTTCTTTTGTATAGTATCCTTGTTTATGGAAATCCGTTATTTCTTTAAGGCTTATAACTTCCCAATCTTCCGGAATCACTCCTAATTCCGTTTTCTTATAGCCTTCAGGAACTAAAATATTTTTTGTCATTTACAATACCCTTTTCCACTTCAAATCTGAATTCGCCAGTCAGTGCTTGGCGAATTTAAAACTTTACTAAGTTGACTGTTATTTATCTTAATTCGTCACGCAGTGCGTGATGAATTTAAAAACTTACAAAGCTGGCTACCCGTCCTCTTTAATTCTTAATAGATTGTTAACTGCTGGATTGTCAGTAAATTCTTTATTTTTTGATGCTTTCTTTTACAGGGCTTCTAATTTTTTCGTTTTTGTCTTCTCAAAGTCGTTATGTTCCAGCCGCGCTGAGGCGCGGGACAAGAACGACCGAAAGAAGCTATTCAGGTTGCTCCGGAATAGTTATTTCTCTAAAATTCGTCAAGCGGTGCCTGGTGAATTTATAATTTTAAAGTGTCCGTGCGCTCTCCTCTCAATTGGCCACGCAGTGAGTGACCAATTTAATATTTCCCAAAATGAGCCCAAAATTAAGAGATTTCTCATTCATCTTCATTCCTCGTACCCTAAGTCCTTCAAATAAGCCTGCATTTCATTATAAGACTCGTCCCTCTGCCTGATAAGCTCTTTTAATTCTTCGTTGACCGCCGCTACGTCAATTTCAGGTTCGGCTTCGGAGGTGTCCACATACAGGGAAACGTTCAGGTTGTAATCATTTTCGACAATGCTCTCTTTCCCGACAACTGCACAGAACTTTTCAATATCTTCAAAGCCGTCGAAAGCCGAGACAATCTTTTCAACATTGCTGTCCCGCAGGAAGTTCTGGGCTTTTCCTTCTTCATATTCGGAAGAAGCATCGATGAAGAGAATTTTTCCTTTTCTTTCCGGGCGTTTGTTTTTGTTGAAGATTAAAATCGTGCCCGGGCTGCCTGTGTTATAGAAAAGGTTCTGGGGGAGGGCGAGGACAGCTTCGATCTGGTCATCGTCAACATAGCCCTGGCGGGAGACTTTCTCCTGCCCGCCGCGGAAGAGGACCCCGTTGTCAAGCACAATTCCAAGCACGCCCGCCGAGTTCAGGGTTGCTGTCATGTGCTGAATCCACATCCAGTCGGCGGAAGAGGCAGACGGGAGCGCGTATTTCACACGGGAATAGGGGTCGCCTTTGGCGAGCCAGTCTCTTGACCACTCTTTCTGGTTCCACATCGGGTTGGCTAAAACGCGGTCGAAAACCATCAGTTCGCCGTTGTCCAGCAGCTTGGGGTCGGCCATCGTGTCGCCTTTCTCGATCCGCGCGTCGAGGATGTCGTGCAGGAGCATGTTCATCTTGCAGATGGCCCAGGTGTTGAGGTTCTTTTCCTGCCCGAAAAGGGAGATTTTGTCCTGGTTTTTGCCGTGTTCCTGCAAATAGTGGATACATTCGATAAGCATGCCGCCTGAGCCGCATGTGGGGTCGCAGATCCGCATATCCTCGGCGGGCTTGACCAGCTTTACAAGGAGCCTGACCACTTCTTCGGGGGTGTAGAATTCTCCGCCTTTCTTTCCGGCATCGTCTGCAAAGTGTTTGATCAGGTATTCGTAGGACCGTCCCAGCATGTCCTTATTTTCAAGGGAATGGTTTGCCAGGTTGTATTTTCCGAAATGGGTGATAAGCTTCTGGAGGACGGCATCGGAAATGCGTCCCTTGTCGTTAAAATCAATCGCGATCAGGACGCCTTCAAGGGAGCTGTTTTCGTGTTCCAGAGCTTCAAAGGCTTTGTTTATAGCCTCACCTATGTCAGAGGACTTCTTTTCAAGTTCGGACCAGCGAGCGCGAGGAGGGACAAAGAAGCTACCTCCATGCTCTATCGGGTCGGATAGGGCAATCTCCTGTGCTTTGGCTTCAGGCATGCCGTCTTTTACAAGTTCTTCCGTAACCCGACTGACGTTTTCCTCAAACTGGTCAGAGAGCCTTTTTAGAAAAAGCATTCCGAAAATGTAGTGCTTGTATTCGGAACTGTCAATTGAGCCGCGCAGGATGTCTGCGGCTTTGAAAAGGTGAGTGTTTAATTCGTTAAGGGTTAAAGGCATGTTTTTTGGTCCTGTTCTGGTGAGAATGAAAACTGTGTGCTAAAATGTTGTATGTTGGGTGACGGAGTTAGAATCAAATTGGAATTGAATAATATGACAATCTCTTATTAATAATCCAGTAAAAAGCTTGCGATTCCGTTTTACCTTTTCAAGATTGAAGCTCTTCTTTAAAACTCTCCTTTAAAGCTCTTCTCGCAAGCATTAAAACAATCAGTATAATTATTATATTTATTTTTAAGGAAGTGCGGTTGAAGTATTCATTTTTTTCGCGAAAAGCCATTGGACTCAAGCCGCGCCGGATTGCTGGAATAAAAACGTGAGGGGGTTATTCAGGTCCCCCTGAATAATATATCACTAACCACGGAAACCGCAGAAAGCACGGAAATCTCTGTACCCATAAATTGGTCCTCTTGAGCGCAGCGAAAAGGACCGCGTACTGTTGCACTTGCAGTGCAACTCCCAGAAAATCTCCGATTTCCTGAGATCCCGAGGCGCAATTCGGGATCACAAAAATCAGTAAAATCTCACAGATCCCCTCTTCCTTATTCAGCCTCAGATGTTGTCATAAGTCGTAACCATTGCCTTTGTCACCCGGAACAGATCTTCAAGGATCGGTGTTGTGCCCTCAGGCTGCCCGAGGGTCGCATTTGCAGCATCGAGCATATCCTGCGGGTATACAAGGCTTGCGTTCAGGTCCGCAATAGCACCGTCGAAGGTATGCATAGTGGAATTTGCTTTACTCATGTTTGTGGGATCTTCCACGAAAACAATCGTTGAGTCCACTGTTTCTATGCCTGTAGACGTTCCCTCTATTGTGGGCTGCAGGAAAGGATATTCTGCAGAGTGGTCATTGAGGGTTCCATTTATAAGGTTCAGGTTGAGGTCAAGCAGGCGAAGCATGGACCCGAGAAAACGGAGGCCCAGGCCCAGCTCCTGTTCAACGACTTCGGTTTCGTTATATGAAGCCGTAGAGTTATCTATCGGATTTATTTCCGCGGTTTCATTATCAAGAATCGTTCCAGTTTCAAAAGTTGTTTCTGCTGAAGCCGGAAGCACGGACAGAGTGATGAAGAGTCCTGCGGCTATCCACAGGTAAAAAACCTGTAACCAATTCATAACAATTTCCCCCACTGTCGTTTATCGGAACTTAACGGAACGGAACTTAATGGAACGTATTTTCTTCCCCATTAAAAAATAAACCAGCTTGTCTATAAAAAAGTAAGTATTCATATAAAATAATCGAGTGAGTCGAGGGGCCGTGGAGGACAATATAGTGCAGAGTTTGTATAATTTTGTTCATGTTTCGTAAAAGTTAAACCACTGTATACTGAAAGTTTAGAAAATAAAGTATCGAGTACGCCATCAATAAACCGTTCAGGCATCTTAAATCAGGAACAATAATCAGGAGTTTAGACATTTTATCTCTTTGACTTTTGCATCCCGAAATGCCCGAAGTCCCGGACTCTCTCCTGCCTGAGAAAAGCGAAAAGGACTGAGAACTGTTGAAGGTATAATGAATGCAACTAAAAAAATGAAAAGCTGGAACTTTGTAAAGTAGTCCTCTTGAGCGCAGCGAAAAGGACAGCGCACTGCAGAGCCGCAACTCTGCTGGCGAAGCATTTACATGTAAGGCGAGCATACAATGCACAAAAAGCCAACAAAAAGACAGGCACACATAAAAATAAGGTTAAATCAGGTTAAAAAAACCGGAAGAGGAACAGAAATGGCTGTATGGAAGGGAAAGAAAGTGGTTCTGCACACCACTATGGGTGACATCACTCTTGAACTGTTTGAAGACATGCCGATTACGGCAGGAAACTTTGCAAAACTTGTGGACAAGGGCTTCTACGACGGCGTGATTTTCCACAGGATAATTGACAAATTCATGATCCAGGGCGGAGATCCGACAGGAACAGGCATGGGAGGACCCGGCTATGAGATCCCGGACGAGTTTACGAAACACAACCGGAACGACAAGGGCACGATTTCAATGGCAAATGCAGGCGCGAACACAGGCGGGAGCCAGTTCTTCATTAACCTTGTAAATAACACCCACCTTGACAAAAAGCACCCCGTTTTCGGAAAGGTTGTAGAAGGCATGGATGTTGTCGAAGCCATGGGAAAGGTAAAGGTCGACCGCCAGGACCGCCCGAAAACCGAAGTGAAAATCGTGAAGGCTGAACTGGTCTGAAGACTTTTCTATCTTCAGGTCAACCCTTATTTTTTATTTTTTATCCGTGGGGAATCGATTTCCGTAACGGCCTATGATGATTTCAGTTTTGCATCCTCAGATTTTAGGATTTTGGATTACGTTTTAGGATTTTGGATTACGTTTTAGGATTTTGGATTACGTTTTAGGATTTTGGATTACGTTTTAGGATTCAGGATGATTTTTAAGGGTCATGGATTCTACTTATTTGTTAAAATTCTTTTTAGGATTACACTCTCTAACTATTTGTTCTAATCATGTTTAGGATCATGGATTCTAACTATTTGTTCTGATTATATTTTCTCATCAGCCATTCTTATCATGTTTTCTAACCGAGTTTTCGGATAGAATGATAAAAAATCCCGTATAATTATGGAATAGTATTTCTTTTTAGCGAAAAACACCGAAACCTGCTTTTACAGAAGCCTGAGGAGATTCACGGGAGAAACGATTTAGGTGCTGGATACTGAGGAAGGATGGGATGCTCTGATTGCCGAAGCTCTTAAAGCCAGGTATCTGCGCGAAGGGGAGAAAGGCTGGGAGGACATCTGTGAAAGGGTGGCAAAAGCAATTGCAACGGGTGAAGAAGAATATCTGGAATTCAAAGACCTTATGGTCCGTAAAATCTTTCTTCCGAGTTCGCCCACGCTTATGAACGCAGGTACGGAACTGGGCCAGCTAGCCGCATGTTTTGTAGTCCCTGTAGAGGACAGTGTCGAGGAAATTTTTGATGCCCTCAAAACCGCAGCACTTATCCAGAAGACCGGAGGAGGGACCGGGTTTGACTTCTCAAAAGTACGGCCAAAAGGTTCTCAGGCCCTTTGCGTTGACGGGGTTGCCAGCGGCCCGCTCTCTTTCATGAAGCTCTTCAACGAGGCAACGGAAGTCATCAAGCAGTTTGGCAGGCGCAGAGGCGCAAATATAGGAATCCTGGACGTTTCCCATGACGACCTCATACCTTTCATCAGGGCCAAGCACGTTGAAGGAAACTTCAGGAATTTCAACCTCTCAGTAATGGTCCCTGATGCTTTTATCAAGCTTGTTGAAGCAGGCAGCACTGGGGAAGTCTGGAACCCCCGAACAGGCGCAACGGTTGGGGCCATCTTCTCCGAAATCGTTGATGGAGTATGGAGAAACGGGGAACCGGGCGTTCTCTTCTATGACCGTATAAACAGGGATAACTTCACCCCGAAACTTGGGAACATCACTGCCACAAACCCCTGCGGAGAAGAGCCTCTCCTGCCCTATGAATCCTGCAACCTGGGCAGCATTAACCTTTCCCTTTTTGTTGTGGACGGAAAAATCAACTGGGATTCTCTGAGGGAAACCGCCGGAAAAGCTGTCCGTTTCCTGGATAATGAAATTGACATAAATGTGTACCCTGTCCCGGAGATTGGGGAGGCAACCAGAAAGACAAGGAAAATCGGGCTTGGGGTTATGGGATTTCATGATATGCTTTTGAACCTGGGGCTGCCCTATGACTCACCAGAAGCTCTCGAGCTTGCAGAAAAGCTTATGGAACAGATTAGCCGGGCTGCAGTCCGGGAATCAAGAAAACTTGCGGCAGAAAAAGAACCTTTTCCGGAATATGAAAACTCCACCTGGGAACTTCCAATGAGAAACGCCGCATTGACTGCAATTGCCCCGACCGGAACTATCAGTATTCTTGCAGGTTGTTCTGCAGGGATTGAACCTGTTTTCAGCTGGGTTTACAGGCGGACCCGTACAGTGGGAAAAGAATTCCTGCTTGTTCACCCCCTCTTTGAAGCACATTTTAAGCCAGAGCTTTCGGAACCTGATTACCTCCGGCTCCTTGAGCATGTCTACACACACGGCACCCTGCAGGACATAAAAGACCCGAAAATAGTGAGCGAAGACGAAAAAAGGCTCTTCAGGTCAGCCCTTGATATTAGCTGGAAGACTCATATTGATGTACAGGCGGCCTTTCAGCGCCACTGCCATGCAGGGATCTCAAAGACCATCAACATGCCTGCAGATGCCAAAAAGGAAGATATTGAGAAAGCTCTGATTTACGCCTGGAAGCAGGGATTAAAGGGGCTTACAATCTACAGGACCGGAAGCAGACAGCATGTGGTTCTCAACTTGAAAAAGTCAGGAAACTAATTCAGGAAACTAATTCAGGAAACTAATTCAGGAAACTAATTCAGGAAACTGAACTGTCTCTGGCAGGGTAATTTTGGAGTATTGGCCTCCCACTGCAAAATAAAAATACCCTTCAGAACAAGTTCCTTAAGATTTTTAAGAAGTATTATACTACTAGAATTATAGTTATCTCACTAAAAATATATATACATTCGTCCCTCCAGAATATATATGACTGTTTCTGTGACTGCTGCCTCCAAACACCACCTTGAACTGCTCACTGCGTGTGTTATATATGGTACCGTCGGAATTTTCATGGAATGGCTCAAGGATATGTCTGTAGGTTCGATTATTTTCTACAGGGTCCTTTTCGGGCTTTCAGCCATACTATGTTATCTTGCAATTACCGGAAACCTCGGTCAGCTCTCTTTGAAAAGGAAGAAAAAGTACCTCCTTCTTCTGGGAATTCTATACGTTTCACAGATGTTTTCCTACTATTCTGCAATCCGATACCTGGGAGCTTCTTCTGCTGTCCTTCTCCTGTATACTGATCCTATATACCTGACTTTCCTTGCACCCGTTCTTCTAGGTGAAAAGAATACTGGAAAAACTATTCTTGCTCTTTTCCTGGGTCTGGTAGGCGTCTTCTACGTAACAAGGCCTGAAGGCGGTTTTGAACAGCTTGAATTTGGAAGCAGCTATCTGAAAGGTGTAATCTTCGGGCTCGTAGGAGGCCTCTTCAGCAGTGGAGTCATAATATCCGTCCGCTTCCTCAGGGACGAGTATAACGGCCTTACCCAGCTTGTCTGGCAGAGTGTAATCAGTCTGGCCTTCCTCTCTCCTTTCGCAATCTCCCTTCCAGGGCAGGTACTCGCTGCAAACCTTCCTGCCCTCATGCTCTTCGGCTTCCTCATCACCGGTGTAGGTGCAGTGTTCTATATAAGAGGCGTTGCGGGCGTAAGCGCCATTACAGGCAGCGTCCTCACCCTTCTTGAGCCGGTTTCCTGTATATTTTTTGATCACACCGTTCTGGGAAGCCCTGTTCACAGCGGGATGCTTATAGGTTCCTTCTTTATCCTTGCAGCAGCAATCGTAGTAAGCCTGGATAACTCTGTTTTCCTGAAGAAGTTGATTTTCGGGGAAAAGATGGGAGCGCGCAAAAAGATACCTTTCTGGAAAAAAGAACTTTTAAGGGTACAGGGTAAATAAGTACCCTGTTTTCTTTTTTATAATTACGGATTTCTTCCATACAGATTTCTTCCATACAGATTTCTACCATACAGATTTCTACCAGTTTTTCCCTTTTCCAAAAAATATATATCTGCAGTCTTTTATTTCCAGAATGTGGCAGTGCAGGAAAACTCTTTCAAGCCGTACTCCGAGGTCATAACAGGCAGTATCATTTATGGTACTATAGGAGTTTTTCTGGACAGGGTCCAGGACATGTCCGTAGGGTCCATTCTCTTCTGCAGGCTCTTTTTCGGGTTATGCATGATTTTCTTTTATCTGCTGATGAGCGGAAGCCTTGAACAGCTCAGACCTGGCAGGAACAGAAAATATCTTCTGCTGCTGGGTTTTCTAAATGCTGTAACAGGCATATGCTATTTCTCGGCCATAAGGTACAGCGGAATTTCCGTTGCTGTCCTGCTCCTTTATACGGCTCCTGTATATGTCAATCTGCTTGCTCCTTTAATCCTTGGAGAAAGAAGCAGCAGCAAAAGCCTTCTGCCTCTTTTCATCTCAGTTGCAGGGGTATTACTCATTACCCGTCCCGGAGAGGTCCTGGCAAGCCTGAGTACAGGGTCCGATTTTATGAAAGGCCTGTTATTCGGCCTGCTTTCAGGGCTCTCCTTTGGCACCACCATAATCACGATCCGCTACCTTAGGCATGACTATACAGGGATATCCCAGACTTTCTGGCTGACCGGAATAAGCCTTCTCTTTATGCTGCCGTCTGCCCTTTCGACCCCCATCCCTGTCTACTTTAGAAACTTCAGTACTCTGCTTCTCTTCGGTTTGACCATTACACTTGCTGCCATTCTCTACCTCAAAGGAATTTCGGGCATAAGGGCGCAGACAGGCAGCATTCTTGCCCTGCTAGAACCTGTATCGGGAATTTTCTTTGACACTGCCGTCCTGAGAAACCCTCTCTATATCTCGACTTTTCTGGGCTGTGTCCTCATCCTGACAGCGGCTTATCTTGTGAGCCAGGCCAGGGACGCAGAAGAAGTCCCTGAAGATTCCCTCCCCTCATCGCTTGCCTGATTTATTCTGTCCCTTTTCGTGAAAGAAAGCTTCCAGAGGTGCGACCGTCGGAAGGGAGAGGTCCTCTCCTGCCCTGTACCCGTAGAGTTCCTGAAGCTCCACAGCAAAGGAATGCATGAAAAGCGCATTGGGGATGTCCATTGGACAGAGTTCCTCGCACTGCCCGCAGTTGATGCAGGAATCCGCAACAAGGGAATAGCGAAGCGTGTGGAACGCAAAAGCGGGAGGGACCTTTCCGGAAGCGTCTACTGTAAAATCGGAGGGTTTTGCATGGGGGAGGGCAGGACAGACTTCAATGCAGGTGTAGCACTTGATGCAGCGGGAAGTTTCATTTATTAGCTGTTTCAGGCGAGCCTTCCCCTCTCCCAGCGCCCGGAAGTCTTTTTCCCTCCATTCCTCAGCCAGGTTCAGCATCGACTGCTCTATTTTACCCCGGACCTCCAGCCCTTTCGGAACGGGCAAAGAGGCTTCGATAGCTCCTGAGGCTTCAGCTTTTTCAAGCAGCTCTGCACCCTTTGCGCTGCAGACCTCAACAAAAGTTGCTTCCGTGCCAATAACACCCCATTCCCCACAGGCAAGGTCAGCCTGTCTTGGGATTTTCAGCTTGCAACGCCTGCAGTTACTCCTGCGCCCATAGCCTTCCTCTTCAAGTTCGTCCATGGGCACTGAAAATTCCCCTTCAGGAGTCTTGAAGATGAACTTCCCCTTTGAAATCCTTTCCTTTTCAACCGAATCAGGGTCCACTGCAAACTTTTCTGCAGCCATTTTCCTTGCCATTTCCGGACTGACCGAACCTCCGCAGTTCAGCCCCAGCATGAGGATATTTTCCAGCCTGACCTCTCCCCGCTTTGCAAGCTCGTAAAGCCCCATTACATCGCAGCCTTTCAGGGCAACTGCAACCTTCAGGTCCTTTGCCCCACCCAGGTAACTGCTGAAAAGCCTGGAGAGAAGAAGAGTCCCACAATGCAGGGAACCCGAAATGTCCGAAATTTCCGCCGGGTCTGTGATCAGCACCGGAACAGCGTCGTAGAGGTCTGCACCTTTCCTTACCCCAAGTACTGCGTCCACGCTTCCGCTTTCAAGGGCGAACTTCAAAAGGGCTGATACCGCACCCCCGGACTCGCCTTTTTCCAGGAACTCCCGGTCACAGGCCCGGACATAAAACTTGTCTCCTTTCAAAGGTTTCAAAGTTTTCCCTCCACCGTTTCTACTTGCTCTACCTGTTCTACTTGCTCTACCTGTTCTAATGGTTCTACCTGTTCTAATGGCTCTATTTTCTCTACCCTGACTGCACAGGCCTTGTACTCCGGAATCTTTGCCACGGGGTCAAGGGCTCCGCTGGTCAGCAGGTTGGCCGCACATTCCTTAAAATGGAAGGGGATGAAAACAACCCCAGGTTTTATGTCTTCCGTAACCATCGCAGGGATTTCGATTTTCCCCCTCCGGGAAAGTACGCGGACTTTTTCCCGGTTACTGACTCCAAGTTTTTCCGCATCCTCCGGGTGAAGCTCCACCCAGCCGGTCCTGACTTCGGAATCCAGGGTTTCTGACCTGCGTGTCATGGTCCCGGTGTGCCAGTGCCAGATATTCCTTCCTGTGGTAAGGATGAGGGGATATTCCGCATCCGGGACTTCGGCAGGAGGCTTCCATTCAACGGCGGAAAACTCCCCCAGTCCGTCAGGGGTGGCAAATTTTTCGGTATGCAGGATGGGCGTTCCCGGATGGGACCTGTCCGGGCAGGGCCACTGGAGAGAGTCAGGGTTTTCAAGGCGCTCGTAGCTCATACCCCCATACAGGGGAACAACCTTTGCAATTTCCTCAAAAATCTCAGCTTCATTCAGGTAGGAAAACTGAGGCCTGTACCCCATACGCCCGGCAAGTTCGCAGATAATGCGCCAGTCTGCTTTAGCCTCTCCCGGCGGGTCAAGGGCTTTTCGGAGCCGCTGGACACGGCGCTCGGTGCTGGTCTGAGTCCCGTGTTTTTCTGCATAACAGGCTGCAGGCAGGACGACATCAGCAAACTTTGCAGTCTCGCTCAGGAAAATGTCCTGTACGACCAGAAAGTCCAGGTGTTCCAGGGCTTTTTTGACCCTGTTAAGGTCCGGGTCCGAGAGCATGAAATTTTCTCCCATAACGTACATGCACCTTACCGGCGATGTCCCTTCCGCAAGCTCTTCCATCAGCTCTGTGACCGTGACTCCCGCTTTTTCAGGAAGTCCGCCAACTCCCCAGATAGATTCCATCTTCCTGCGGACTTCAGGACCTGAAACCTTCTGATACCCGGGATACACGTCCGGAAGGCATCCCATGTCACAGGCGCCCTGTACGTTGTTCTGCCCCCGCAGGGGGTTGACCCCTCCTCCGGGAACGCCAAGGTTTCCGGTCAGCAGCATCAGGTTTGCCGTGGACTTCACATTGTCTACCCCCACCGTATGCTGGGTAATTCCCATGGAGTAGAGAAGTGCAGAAGGCTTTGAGTGGGCGATCCACTTAGCTGCGGTTTTTAAGTCTTCCTCAGGCACTCCTGTGATTTTCGATACATTAGGCAGGGAATAGGCCTCCTGCATGACAACGGTTTTCATTACTTCAAAATTTTTTGTCCTTTTCGCGATGAATGCCGAATCTTCCCAGCCGTTTGCTATGATGTGGTGCATGAGCCCGTTCAGGAGAGCCACGTCTGTTCCCGAGTACATGGAAAGGTAGAGGTCCGCCTGTTTTGCCGTGGGTGTGAAGCGGGGGTCCGCATAGATGATTTTAGCTCCCTTCTTCTTTGCAAGAATTATCCTCCTGCCTATAAGGGGGTGCTGCTCAAAGGTATTGCTCCCGATAATGAAGATGCATTTAGACTCTTCCAGGTCCGCAATTGAATTCGTCATGGCTCCAGAACCGAAAACTGCAGCAAGGCCAGCGACTGTAGAGGAGTGGCAGAGCCTTGCACAGTGGTCAATGTTGGAAGTCTTAAGGACAACCCGGGCAAATTTCTGCATAAGGTAGTTGTCCTCGTTTGAGGTTTTTGCCGAAGAGAGACAGGCAATTTCCTCATGGAGAAAAGTAGTGAACTTCCCTGCAACCAGGGTCAAAGCTTCTTTCCAGCTCGTTTCCGCAAGCTGCCCATTTTTCCTGACCAGCGGCTTTACAAGCCGGTCCTTGCTGTGGATGAACTCGTGGGCATACCTGCCCTTCTGGCAAAGCTTCCCTGAATTGACAGGAGCCCGGTACCAGGGCTCGATACCTGCAACCCTTTTGTCCTTAACCACAAGATTAAAACCACATCCTGTTCCGCAGTAGGGACAGGTTGTGGGGACATATTTCAATTCCATGTTCTTCCTCCCCTTAAGATGATGGATCTGATAAGCTGTTAATCATGAATATTGATTAATCCTTCATAAAAGAGTTAATCTGGCAGTAAAGATAGGATCAGGAGTAAAAATAGGATCAGGAATAAAGATCGGATCAGGAGTAAAAATAGGATCAGGAATAAAGATGGGATCAGGAATAAAGATGCAGAAATGATCGTTCGGTAAAAATTTGAAACTGTATTGTGAATTTTCAGTCTATCTAGAGTCTCTGATACTTTGCGGGAATCTTACCGGGCTCGATCAGCCTGTTTGGATTCCAGAGCTTCTCCTTATTCCCGGCTTTTGCCTTTCTGCCCAAAAACTCTTTACTTAAGAAACCCTCTATTTTGAACATAAAAGTTATGAAAATGCAGGAAAAGCATGACAGACGGAAGCCCAATTATAGAGCTTAAGAACCTGACCAAAGTTTATAAAAACGGAGTGGAGTTTCGCGCGCTCGACAATGCAAACCTGAAAATTAAAAAAGGGGAATTTGTTGCAATTGTAGGGCCTTCTGGTTCAGGTAAAAGCACACTTATGCATCTCATAGGTCTGCTCGACACACCCAGTTCAGGCACCCTCCTGATAGACGGCAATGACGTGACTAAAATGTCGGATAAGGAGCGTTCCGGGATGAGAAACAGGATGCTCGGCTTTGTCTTCCAGTATCACCACCTGCTTCCGGATTTCACTGCTCTGGAAAACGTAATGATGCCGCTCTTGATTGCGGGAAAGAGTAAGGACGAAGCAAAGGATATTGCCGAAAAACTTCTGAAAGAGGTAGGGCTTGAAGACAGGATGGACCACAGGCCAGGAGAACTCTCCGGAGGGCAGAACCAGAGGGTTGCGGTAGCCCGGGCTCTTAGTTGTTCTCCGGCAATCGTACTTGGGGATGAGCCCACAGGCAACCTGGATACTAAAGCAGGAGATTTGATCTATGAACTGCTCCGCAAACTGAACAAGGAATATAACCAGACCTTTATTGTGGTAACCCATAATGAGGAACTGGCCGGAAAAGCCGATAGGATAATCAGAATTGTAGACGGAAAAATAACGGATCAGTGAGGGGGAAATAATGGAGTACTCAAAAGGAAGGATAGGCAGGGTCTTTACTGTCAGGGTTGACCACGGGGATGACCTTCTCCTGGAACTTATTAAACTTGCAGAAATGGAGAAGATCGAATCAGCTGTGTTTATGCTGCTTGGCGCGCTGAGGAAAGGAAAGCTTGTTACAGGCCCGAAAGAAAACAAAAGGCCTCCGGAACCTGTCTGGTCTGGCTTTAATGATGCCCATGAGATTCTCGGGATAGGAGATATTTTCCAGGAGAACGGAAAGCCCAAAATACACCTTCATGCAGGAACAGCCAGGGGAGACAGCATTAAACTGGGGTGCCTGAGAGGTGAAAGCGAAGTTTTTATGGTTGTTGAGGTATTCATTTTCGAGTTGGAAGGAATTTCTGCCAGAAGGGTAATGGATGCGGAGCAGGGCTTTGCTCCTGTGAGCTTTGTGAATGTCCCTGATCAGGAATGACGCATTGAATAGAGTAAGCGTTAAAAGGGCTCGATAATTGGAGTAATTAAAGCTGAAAACGATTTATGGAAAATAAGATCTGGCAGATCTCCTTACATTTATTTTTTGTGAACTTATTTTTTGTGAACTTATTTTTTGTGAACTTATTTTTTGTGAACTTAATTGCGGTGAATTTAATTTTGCAGTATAATTTCCAGTTCCCTTAGCCTTTTGAGCGCGATCATTTTCTCGTTGTTGTATTTTAAAAATTCCTCTTCGAGAATCTGTACTATCTGTGGGAACGGTACTGTTAACTGGTAGTACTTCACAGGTCTGCCTTTTCCCTTATTCTTTTTTTCGGACCTTTCATCCACCCAGCCCCTATCCCTGAGAGGGCGCATAGCTACACTCACTTCAGGCTGCCTGAGCCCGGAAACAAGTTCGATATGAAGAGATCTGAGTTCTCTGCAGTCTTTTAAGCACACGATTGCGGTGGCCTCTGTCCTCGGGAGTCCCAGGCTCTGGAGCTTATCAATAATTGAATACTCTTTTTCGGTTAAATTAACTGGAGAATCGTCGGTCATCGAGAATGAATAATACTTTCAGGTTTATATATTTTATGTAGATAAAATTATTTTTTTAATAAATGGAGTATTGTCAGTAAGTAAAAAAGGCATCTAACCCTAGTAAGGCTTTTTTTCTGGAGTTTTTATATAAAAGACTGTGGGGATTCATCTTAAGAAAAAAATGTACCCTGTAGTTTTAACCAAAACCTTTAAAGCAAGTGTTTGCAGGAATAAAACATCCTTTAAGTAGGAAATAGGCTTTCCAGAAACAAAGAGATAGTTTTTGCCATATAGAATATTGAGGCTCCTGAAAGTTGGAAATTAGCCTTTCTGAGAAATGAAATACCCGGTTTTGAGCGCAGGGATATCTTCAATTCTTTAAGAGGGGAAAATTCACTCAAAAAGAAGAAAGAGTAAATCCTTAAAATCTGGACTCCTTAAATACTGCTGCTCTAAGGTAGACAGGATACTGGAAGCGTGAAATAGAGGAGTCTCTTCTATAAGAAACACGGGTATAATTCAGGTAAATTGATTAATTCAAACCGGATAAACAGTTAAATACCATTCGGACATGTAACGGTTAAGTTAAGTAAAAGTCAAGTTCAAATAACAGAATATATCTATAGATAGATCAGAGATTTAGAAAGGGTGAAATGATGTCGTATATCGGTTTACAGCAGGATTCTGGAGAATATAAGATCCAAAAGATACATGCTCGGGAGATCCTGGACTCAAGGGGAAATCCCACTATTGAAGTTGATGTGTTTACACCGAAGGGATTTGGCAGAGCAAGTGTCCCTTCAGGAGCTTCCACGGGTACGAACGAAGCCCTTGAACTGCGCGATGCAGACCCCAACAGGTACGGTGGAAAGGGAGTCCAGACTGCAGTCAAGAACGTAAATACCGTTATCCAGAAGGAATTGCTTGGACTTGATGTGCGAAACCAGCGGGAAATCGATGAGCTGATGATCGAGCTCGACGAAACCGAAAATAAAGCAAATCTCGGAGCCAACTCAATTCTTGGCGTATCCATGGCGGTTGCAAAGGCTGCAGCTGACTCCCTTAACATGCCCCTTTACCGCTACTTCGGCGGTTCTAATGCTTTTACCCTTCCTGTACCCACAATGAATGTCCTGAACGGAGGCAAGCATGCAGGAAATGAGCTTGCAATCCAGGAGTTCATGATTCAACCCAAAGGCGCAGACACCTTCTACGAGGCCCTGCAAATCGGGACAGAGATCTACCAGACCCTGGGGAAGTTTCTGGAGAAAAAATACGGACGCTCTTCTATTAACGTGGGCTATGAAGGCGGGTATGCTCCCAAAATGAGCGAGTCTACAGAAGCTCTTGACGCCCTCGTACAGGCAATTGAAGAAGCAGGTTATACTGAATCCGAGGTTACAATAGGGCTTGATGCGGCAGCAACCGAGTTTTATGAAGATGAATTATACGCAATTGATGGAAAGAAACTGGCTGCTCCGGAACTGCTTGACTACTATGTAGAGCTTGTAAACTCTTATCCCATCCTTTCTATCGAAGACCCCTTCCAGGAAGAAGCCTTTGATGATTTTGAAGCCCTTACCAATGAACTCTGGGACACGATCATTGTAGGTGACGACCTCTTTGTCACAAACATAGAAAGGCTCTCAAAAGGCGTGGATATGGGAGCAGCAAATGCCCTTCTCCTCAAAGTCAACCAGATCGGCTCAATCTCCGAAGCCTTTGATGCCGCAAGCATGGCTTCCAGAAACGGCTACACCGTAATCGTAAGCCACCGCTCTGCCGAAACCGAAGACACCACCATCTCAGATCTCGCAGTTGCCATCGGTGCAGAAATGATCAAGACCGGAGCTCCGGCCCGTGGCGAGAGGACTGCAAAATACAACCAGCTCCTCAGGATTGAAGAAGATCTCGGTGAAGTTGCACATTACGTGCAGCTCTAACCCTTTTTTTAGTTAACTTTTTAACTTTATTATTTATTTTTTATCTGTTCTATTCACTTTTTTAACTTTTGCCCCCTTAGTCCTTAATCTTTTAGCTCTATTAATCTTTTAGCTCTATTTTTCATTGATTCCTGATTTTTTTAGTATTTTTATGGTTTCTGAATTCTGGCAGTTCATGAGAAACCGGTTATGAGAAACCGGTAAATACTGCTACGGTACTGCCTGAATATCATTATCCTCCGTTCCGGTCCCGAGTCGAAAAGCGGCTGGAGTCCCCCTTTTTGATGAAATGGAAAAGCGAAAATGCCCCTGCTTGTTCGAAAAGTACTTCTCTTTACCCCAGAAACCGGTTTAAATCCATGCATTATAGGATGCCTCCGCCAGCTTGCATTTCTACCTATTAGTTAATTACAGGTGTTCTCAGTAGTTTTCATTGTATTTTCCGTCTCTTTTTTCCCGGTATCAGAAACAGATTTATAATCAGCCCTCTAAAAGTGAATACAGAAGTCTAAAGATCTGAAAATCCTAACAATTTAGAATCCCTTGAAGTTCAAATATCTCAAAGCTTTGAAATGTTGAGCAAATTGAACTTTCCTGATACTTTGAAGGTTTGAGGCTGCCTGAAAATTCAGATAATCTGGTCGGGTCCAGGAGTTTATCCAGATGTATGAACTGAGAATCGCTTTGAGGCAGGTATTATCCAGAAGAAGACAGACCCTTTTTGCCATACTTGCTGTTGCTCTGGCAGTCGCCGTGATCACGGTAATGATGGCAATGCTGTCTGGTTTCCAGGATGAACTTGTAACCTCAAGTATTGAAAACAATCCACATATTGTTATCAATCCTCAAGATGAAGAGGAAGAGTTCATCCACCTTTACAGGCATACATCTGCCCGAATTGCTGAAAAGGAAGGAGTTATAGCCGTATCCCCTAAATACCTGGGCCAGGCGGCTCTTGAATACAGGGACAACGCAGAAGGGGTTTCTCTTCAGGGAGTTGACCCTGTGGCTGAAGAGAATGTTATGAGGGTAAGTGAGGATGTTGTAGAAGGGGACCTCATGACCCTTGTTCACACAAGGTACGGGATTCTGCTCGGAGATAAGCTTGCGGAAAACCTTGAAGTCCATGTGGGAGACAGGGTTGACGCCGTTTTTCCGGGCTCGCAAACAACTTCTTTTAAGGTTATAGGACTGGTTCATACCGGCACTGCTGCGGACGAGGTAACAGCCTACACAAGGCTGGATTCAGCGCAAGACTTTTTTAACGAACCCGGAGTTGTGAGTACCATTGGAGTCCGGGTTGCAGATCCTTACCAGGCCGAGGTTATTGCAGCTTCGATTGAGGGAGAAACCGGGCTTGATGCCGTAAGCTGGAGCGAAGCAAATGCCGAAATCCTCAGCCTCCTTGATACCCAGATGGTCTTTGTAAATATCTTCTATCTCCTGATCTACGGGATTGCCGGTTTCGGGATTGCAAATACCCTGATCACCATCGTTGCCCAGAGGACCAGGGAAATCGGTATTCTGAAAGCGATGGGGGCTTCTCAAAAAAGCATAATGGTTGTCTTTCTTTTCCAGTCCCTGGTCCTTGGAGCCATAGGTCTGGTGCTCGGCACTGTTCTGGGTTACATTGTGACTGTTGCCCTGCAGAACTATGAAATCGAAGTCCCTCAGGAAATGTATTTCGGGCTTCAGACCCTTCCTCTTGAGGTAAAGCCCCTTAATTTTGTATATGCCTCATTTTTTGCTTTCATAATAAATATAATCTCAGGCATCTACCCTGCAAGGAAAGCTGCAAAACTTGACCCTGTAACAGCTATTGAAAGCGCCTGAAAAGAGCGGAATATTATTTCTAACAGTTCTTATTTCTAACAGTCCTTAATTTTAACAGTTCTTAATGTTAACAGGTCTTAATTTTAACAGTTTATGAAATTCCCTATCAGCAGTTCTGTTTATTCTGTTTTCAAATAACTCCGATCATTTTTAGCCCTACGTAGATCATCAGAAGTACAAAAAGATGTTTTAAATACTCCGGGTTTACCAGATGGGCAACTTCTGCTCCTTTTCTTGCTGCAAGAAATCCCGGAACTACAAGTAAAAACCAGTTAAGGAGATTGATATATCCAAGAGAATGAGGGGGAAGCCCTGTTTGCCCCCAGCCGTTGATGATGTATCCGACCGATCCTCCAAAAGAGGTAAAGATCATTATTGCAGCCGAGGTTCCAATGGCTTTCCTCATATCAAAATGCAAAAAAACCAGCATGATTGGAATTCCAATTACCCCTCCTCCGATTCCAAGAAGTCCTGAAAAAAAGCCTATAAAGATACCGGAAAAAATATAAGATACCGGATTGGAGCTAATTTCAGTCTTTTCCTTTACAGCCGGCGTGGTATAAGTTTTCAGAGCTCCCAGTATGATCACAACCCCGAAAATTGTACTCAGTGTAGAGGCAGGCAGGTAAGAAGCTACCGCTGCTCCCCCGAAACTGGCAATTAATCCGGAGGCTCCCATAATCGTAGCCTGTTTCCAGAGCACTGCTTGCTTTCTATGATATTTTAGGGTAACAATTATGGAGTTTATCAAGATCACGAAGAGGCTTGTCCCGAGAGCTGCCCTTATAGCCAGGTCTGGCTGCATTCCTGTTTCCTGCAAAAGCCAGTACTGGACAGGAGACATAATAAAGCCTCCTCCCACACCCAGAAGACCTGAGATAATGCCCGTAAAAGCACCTGTGAGAACGAGGATACCAAGATAAAGGGGGTCTGTAGGAGTCATTTTCAGATTAGTATATTATATTTATTTCCTGATTTTTCCTGATTTAAACGTATATTTCTGGCTGATCTCTACATGAAACTGCGAGTTTATTTAAGTTAACAGTATCGTGCTGAAAATTAACAGTATCATACTGAAAATATGCAGGGCTGCCACTGATGGTAAAGTGGAAAAATCCGGAACTTGCAGAAAGATTGTACTTGAAGGGATAAATCATGGGTTAAGAGGGTAACTATTTTTCTTAAATAATTTCCCCTCGGAATAATTCTTACTTTCTTTAAATCAGCCTGAATTTCTCAGGTTTCCCTGCTGAATATTCAAGGAATAAATCGAGTAACTGTAAAATTAAAAAGTGAGCATGCTGCGCAACAAATATTTAAAATGAGTTATTATTTATTAGCCAGAAGCAAGTTATTAGCCAGAAGCAGGTTTACGAACTATTTATCTATATAATGTATTTACCAGACCGGATTTATGTTTTATTTACCACAACCGGGTTAAAGAGGCGCTTTTATGATTGAAATGAAGTTACATGGGACATACAACATTTATTTTGCGATTCTTGGAATGCGGAACCCTATGAATTCCTGGCACCTGATGGACAGCAGTGAGCCTGATCAGGCAGGGAACTGCAGACTCGGGGAAAAGGACCTTAACCTGGCCAAGCGCCTGACCCTTGCAGGAAACGAACACGGAAAGTTTCTCAGGTTCATTACGGTCTGCTTTGACCTCACAGCCCCCCTCTATTGGTGGAAAGAGTTTGATACTTACAAATTTACGGAAAAGAATTCAACCTCTACAATGCATAAGCTGACCAGCAGGGACCTGGCTCCCCACGACTTTTCCTTTGATACGATGACGGACTACAGGAACTCCCAGATCCGGCATCTCAATGACCTTATCAAAGCTTACAAGTCCCGCGAAGGGGATAGTGAAGAGGACAATGCATACCGGAAATCAATCTTTCGGGAACTTATTCAGGACCTTCCGAGTGCTTACATGCAGAAAAGGACAGTCATAACCAACTATGCCGAACTCCGGAACATTTATTTCCAGCGCCGCCATCACAAGCTTGATGAGTGGCGGGAGTTCTGCGACTGGATGAAAAAGGAACTCCCGTACTGTGAAGATCTTATCTGCCTGGAAAAAGATGAAACCAAAAACTAAATTGTAACTATTCACTATTACCTAGAAATGCCAAATGATATTCATTGATTCCAATGCTAATGCCGTAAATGGAAACAAAGCTGAATGGCACATGCTCAAGGTATCACAGATGAGAGAAATCTATGCAAAGTGTGAAACACCATTTTTGCCTGGACTGGGAGTATTCAGTACTTTGTGTATTCTATTGACAGTGTTTATTCTGATTAAGAAGAAGTAAACCAGTTATATACTAGTGTCGTGTCAATCCTCAAGGATTAAAGGATTCTGAATAGCTGTAATCGACTATATGCGACATTTTACTGCTGACGCAACACTAGTGTTATATTTTTATTTCTGGAAAAAAAAAATCAAATGGTGTGGAAGTTTATGAAATTCGGCTTCAGAAAACCATCTTTGAAAAAGTCTATTAAAGCAAGGACTACAGGCAAATTAAAACGCAAAGTAAAAAAGGCTGTAGTACCATTTTATGGAAAAAAGGGAACGGGAATTGTAAAGAATCCAAAAAAAGCAGTGTACAATAAGGTTTACCATAGGACATCGTTTAGTATATTCGGTTTATTTAAGAAGCTATTTAAAAAATAAATTCAACATTTCTATAGAATTTAATAGTTCCAAATTAAAGCCATACAATTAAATATTTTTTTAAAAGGAACTGGGCTCTTCAACAAAGCTCTGTTTCCTCTCGATTTAAAGCCTTCCATTATATGCAGATGTTTTTTTCTTTTCGTGCCCTGGATCTATTGCCTTTTTTGAAGTAAGCTGCATATGAACCTGCAAAGGGATAATATTTAACCTGCACAGGTAAAAAAGCGCAAACATTATAGGGCTTCAAAGTGTACCTTCTGTTTCTTTATCTTCACTTTTGTGAATTATCCGGGACAGAAAGGATGAAAAATGACCGAACTTGAAAAAACAGTTACTCTGGGACGTGGAATTGTTCTGGCCATCCTCATGGTCATAGGTTCCGGACTTCTGGGCCTGCCAGGGCTGGTTGCGGATGTCGGGACAGTGCAGGAAGTGGTTTTCGGCTGGCTCCTGATTATTCTGGCAGCAATGCCTCTTATTCAGATCTGCGCAAGGCTCGGAAAGAAATTCCCCTGTTCAGGGGGCCTTTTCCATTATGCCCGCGAAGCGGTAGGAGAGTGGGGAGGATATGCAGTGACAGCCCTTGTCTGCGGCTCCTTTATTCTGGGAGAGCCGGCAGTTGCCCTCATTGGCGGCGAATACCTGCAGCACCTCTTTGACCTGCCTGATTTTGGAGCCCATTTGCTGGCTTTTCTCATCATCACGGCCATGGCCCTTATAACGGTTGCCGGGGTCAGGCTTGTCTCTTTTTTCAACTACGCAGCTGTTGCTGTATTGCTTTTCCTGATTGCAGCCCTTACCTTTTATAACTTCAATTTCTTTTCTTCAGGGCTCGCGTTTTCAATACAGGCTCTTGGAAGTGGTTTATCCGCTATTCTGGAAATGAATTTTGAAGCTTTTGACCCTTATAGTGTCTGGAAAATTTCTGCTCTTCTCTTCTGGGCTTTCCTGGGCTGGGAAAATATGTCTTTTGGCATTGGAGAACTCCAGAACCCGGAAAAAAATGTCCAGAGAGTTTTCTGGCTCAGTTTTGTCCTGGTAATCTTCATTTACCTGATGCTGGCAATCACAAGTATAGGGGCTGATGCAGCCGGAATTCCTCTCTCCGGGGCATCCGGACTCGTGGAACTCGTTAAGTTCACACCGCCAGGGAATCTGCTCATCTGGCTGATGGCAGTAGTTATCGTGGCTAATGTAACCTGCTGGAATTTTGCTTCAAGCCGCCTTGTCTACGCATCGGGAAAGGAAAAAGTGCTTCCGGTTTACCTTGGAAAACTTTCAAAGCACGGACAGCCTATGGCAAGCATCTTGAGCATGTATGCTGCTTTCGTACTGGTGCTCCTGGGGACTTATGTATTTAAGGTCCCGGTTTCTTCCCTGCTCATGCTTACAAACCAGAACTTTCTCTTTCTTTACGGCTTTATCCTGCTCTCCTACTGGAAAACCGAAACCGGCTGGAGGCGCTGGATCTATTCAGGACTTTCCTTCCTGTCTCTCTCATTCCTGGTTTCAGGGTTCACCTGGAAGATCCTCTATTCCGTTGCCCTTACGGGACTTGGGTATTATGGGTTTGTGAGGAAAACAAGAAAGAATGATAAGGAGGAAAAAGCAGCTTCTCGGACTCATTCAGAGCTGTAAATTTTCGGAGCTGTAAATTTTCGGACATTTAATATTCTGCAGATCGGGGAGAAATAACCTGGATAAAACGCTGGCATATAAATAAATATTACAAAATATATTTACTGATCTACTTAAGGGGAAAAATGACTGAACTTGGAAAAACAATTACCCTCAGGCGGGGTCTTGGGCTTGCAATCTGCATGCTCATAGGAACAGGAATCCTGGCACTACCTGGTCTGGCGCTTGATGCTGGCAGTGTCCATGAGGCAGTCCTTGGCTGGTTCCTCATTTCTCTTATCGCAGTCCCTCTTATCCAGATCTGTGCCCGCCTTGGCTTGAAATTCCCTTCAACTTCCGGTCTTGCAGGCTATGCTGAAGAAGCTGTGGGTCCCTGGGGTGGGTATGCAGTCTCATATCTTGTAGGTGGGTCTTTCTTTTTCGGGCTTCCTGCTGTTGCGCTTATCGGAAGCGAGTATATGGGACAGCTCTTTACCCTCTCCGAAGCAGGTGTCGCCCTTTTTGCAGTTCTCCTCGTCACCCTGATGCTCCTCTCAAACCTTGCCGGAATGAGGGCTATTTCCCTTATCAATTACATGGCCCTTGCTGTACTTTTTCTGCTTATCGGCCTGCTTATCAGCTTCAACCTGGACTTCTTCGGCTCAGGCGTGGGGATTGCAAGGGAAGCTGTAAACGGTAGTGGAAACGTAGACCTGAGCAATGTCTGGAAGGTTTCAGCTCTCCTTTTCTGGGCCTTTCTGGGCTGGGAGAACCTCTCTTTCTCCCTGGGAGAAATTAAGGAACCTGAGAAAAACGTGCCTCTCCTCTACTGGCTGAGTTTTGCCCTGGTGACCTCCGTCTATATTCTCCTTGCCCTTATCAGTTCAGGAGCCAGCGCTGCAGGCGTCCCTCTTCGGGGTGCTGCCGGGCTTTCGGGGCTTGTCCTCTTCACTCCAGGAGGAGACTTCCTTGTGTGCCTAATGGTGATAGTTGTTGCAGCAAATGCATGTTCCTGGAATTTTACGGCAAGCCGCCTGCTCTATGCAGGGGGCAGGACAGGCATTTTCCCGGCAGTTTTCGGAAAGCTTTCAAAGAGGGACATTCCTGTGTCCGGCCTCGTCGGGTTATATGTTTTGTCCATTATCCTGATTATCGGAAGTTATTTCTTCAAAATCCCGGTTTCAGCCATGATCCTGCTCGTAAACCAGAACTTTGTCTTCCTCTACGCCTTTATCATAGTTGCCTACTGGAAGACCGAGGTCGGCTGGAGGAAATGGGTCTTTTCGGCACTTTCGCTCGTATCCCTGAGCTTTCTGGTCTCCGGTTTTACCTGGGAGGTCATTTATCCGATATTCCTTATCGGTTTCGGGCATTACAGGTTTCTCGAAAAAAAGAGACAGTTAAAGAAACAGTTAAAAACACTGCAGTCTGGTAAGGACCTCCCATTATGTGAAGACTACATGGAACTTCCCTGCCCCACTCAGCACTGAAAAACCTTATTTTTTATGGTGGTCGAATCCTTTCCGGGGAAAATCCTGTTCATCTGGCCCAAGCTCTCCTGCTTACTTTTATTCTTTTTTGAATTTTTTGTGTGGCAGGCTATAGATAGCAGAATGATATAATTGATTAATTGGGAAAATATGATTTATAGGGAAAAGAGAGTCGAATAAGAAAAAGAGGGTAAAAGTGTTTTGTGGGGACCATTTTGAAGAACCAAAACATCATGAGCACGGATGAAGCAAAAGAAGTATCTGTAGCTGAACTCCTGGAAAAACTTTATTCAAGTGAAAGAGGGCTCACTGATTCGGAGGCAAAAGAACGGCTTCAAAAATATGGGCCCAATGAAATTACGGAAAAGAAAACCAGTGTTATTGTCAAGTTGTTAGGCTATTTTTGGGGCCCTATTCCCTGGATGATCGAGGTTGCAGCAGTCCTTTCGGCAGTCCTGCATCGGTGGGAAGATTTTGCAATTATTCTTGCGCTGCTGCTGCTGAATGTAACGGTGGGCCTCTGGCAGGAGCACAAAGCCGATAATGCTATTGATTTATTGAAGCAGAAACTGGCCTTGAAAGCAAGGGTACTCCGCGACAACAAATGGCTTGAAGTATCCGCCAGTGAAATAGTTCCCGGAGATGTAATTCGCCTCCGGCTGGGGGATATTTTCCCTGCTGATGTCAAACTCATAGACGGAGATTACCTGCTGGTAGATGAATCCGCATTAACCGGAGAATCTCTCCCTGTAGAAAAACATGTGCCCGATGTTGCATACTCAGGTTCCATTATCCGGCAGGGGGAAATGGATGCACTGGTAGTTGCAACCGGCATGAACACCTTCTTTGGCAAAACTGCAAGGCTGGTAGAAGAAGCCAAAACCCGGAGCCACTTCCAGAAGGCTGTCATCAAAATAGGGGATTACCTTATTGTTTTTGCCCTTGCGCTTGTAGCCTTTACTTTTCTTGTGGTGCTCTTCCGCCACGAAAGCATGCTTGAATTTTTCCAGTTTGCGCTTGTCCTGCTTGTAGCAGCAATCCCGGCAGCTCTGCCTGCAGTTCTATCGGTGAGCATGGCAGTAGGCGCAATTACCCTGGCCAGAGATGGAGCGATCGTCAGTAAACTTGCTGCTGTCGAGGAAATGGCCGGAATGGACATCCTGTGTTCGGATAAGACAGGAACCATTACCAAAAACGAGCTTGTTCTGACTGAAATAAACCCTTTAAAGGATTTTTCCGAAAACGATGTGCTTCTTTTTGCCAGCCTGGCTTCAAGGGGAGAGGACCGGGACCCGATTGATGATGCAATTCTTGCCGGAGCAAAAACCATGCAGGGTTTTTCCGGGCTGGCCGAAAGGTACAGGATACTTTCATTCAAACCATTTGACCCTGTTTCAAAAAGGACAGAGGCCACAATAGAGGACCCTGCTGGCAACAGATTCCTAGTAACAAAGGGAGCACCTCAGGCAGTTTCGGCTCTCCTGAACAGTAAAGTTACCATGGACAGTAAAGTTACACCCGGGTCCCAGGTTGACGAATACATTAACGAATTTGCTTCCAGAGGGTACCGGGCACTGGGGGTTGGCAGAACAGATGCTCATGGGAGCTGGCATTTTGCAGGGCTCATTGCTCTCTACGACCCTCCCCGTGAAGATTCCGCAGAAACCATCAGGACTGCACAGTCGATGGGCGTGAATGTAAAAATGATTACCGGAGATCATATTGCTATTGCAAAGGAGATTTCCAGGCAGGTAAACTTAAAGTCGGACATCATGCTTGCAACGTCATTTCTGGATGTGCCTGACAGGAAAGCAGAGGAAATAGTCGAAAATTCAGATGGTTTTGCCCAGGTTTTCCCTGAGCATAAGTACCATATAGTGGAATTACTGCAGCACAGAGGTCACATCATAGGCATGACGGGAGACGGAGTCAATGATGCGCCAGCCCTGAAAAAGGCTGATGCAGGTATTGCGGTTGCCGGGGCTACGGACGCAGCCAAGTCCGCTGCTGACATCGTGCTGACAAAGCCCGGACTTTCCACCATTATCAATGCGATCAAAGAGAGCCGTAAGATATTCCAGCGGATGAACAACTATGCTCTGTACCGTATTACTGAAACAATTCGAGTGTTGCTTTTCATAACACTTTCAATCCTTGTATTTAAGTTCTACCCCGTTACTTCCCTGATGATAGTTTTGCTGGCGCTTCTAAATGATGCCCCAATAATGACTATTGCTTATGATAACGTCAAATACTCCGATCTGCCGGAAAAGTGGGACATGCGGACTTTGTTGAGTATGGCTACCATACTTGGAATTGTTGGAGTTATTAGTTCATTTGGAATCCTTTACATAGGCCTGCATACTTTTCAGCTGACTCCTGAAGTCCTCCAGTCTTTCATATATCTGAAGCTTTCTGTAGCAGGCCACTTAACAATGTTTGTGGCAAGGACAAAAGGTCACTTCTGGTCTGTAAAACCGGCAAAACCCTTATTCACAGCGATAGTAGTTACACAAATAATTGCCACGCTCATTACCGTGTATGGGTTCTTGCTGCCTGCAATGGGCTGGAAACTTGCACTTTTTGTATGGGGATATGCGTTGACTGCCTTTGTTATAACAGATTTTATCAAAATCCGTGTCTACAGCTTGCTGAACCACACCGGGATAAAATTTCATGTATAAAATGGGCCGCAATTTCGTTGGAGTCTTCCGGAGAATCTTTCGAAGGGAAACTTTTAAATTCCTTGCATTCTCAAAATAGTGCAATAGTTAACAGGTAATTTATAATAATTACAGGAATCTGATCAAATGTCACTGATAAGTGTTAAAGGCGCACCTGGAAAAGGTAGAGGCGTATTTGCACAGAGAAATCTCAAAAAAGGTGAAGTAATAGAAACCTGCCCTGTGATCGTTCTTCCTCCTGAAGAAGTTGATACTCTTGAGCTTACCCAGCTTTATAATTACTACTTCGCATGGGGGACAGATTCAAGAGCAGCAGCGATTGCTCTGGGGTATGGGTCTCTTTATAACCACTCTTATACCCCCAACGCAAAATACCAGAAAGATTTCACTAACGGCCTTTTGAAATACGTCTGTATAAAAGATATCCAGGAAAATGAGGAAATCACTATAAACTATAACTGCGACCCTGAGGATAAAACTCCGGTCTGGTTTGATGTTGCGAGCCAGAACTGATTTTTCGGGTTTTAGATTCTGGGAGATAAATTTTACTCTTTCTATGCCAATTTATTTTTTATTTTTATTTTCATTTTTATTT